>JAKRSG010000252.1 GCA_022402405.1 Bacteroidia bacterium
TAAACGATCATTCTGCTGTATGTTACATCTTTTAATTGACGATGAAATCTTTATTTATCAGAGGTTTGGTGGTGTTTCGCGCATTTTTGCCATACTGCTAGAGCGATTAAAAAAAGAGCCAGATATAAATTTATTATTTCGCTCTACTTACTCAGAGAATGAATATTTACAAGCGGTTTATCCTAGTGTTTATCCTCCTTTTTTGAAGAATTATCAGTTTCCTCTTAAGGGTAAAATAATGCGTGGAGTACTTAAATCTATTAACCATGCTCATATAAAAAGGCAATTGTTAAGTGGCAAGGTTGATGTTTTTCATCCGAGTTTTTATGAAGACTTTTATATAGAAGCCCTCAAAAAATCTAAGGCTAAGTTGGTATTTACGGTTCACGATTTAATTCATGAAAAGTTCCCCGCAAACGAATCGGATAGGAGAATAGCAGAAAAAAAAGCGGCTAATATTGCTTGCGCAGACAAAATTATTGTTGTTTCTGAGCATACTAAAAAGGATTTGATAGCGTGCTATCCGCATGTTAATCCTGCCATTATAAGTGTAGTTTATCTTTCTCATTCCCTTCCTATTCGGTCTGAACCAATACTTGAATTGCCTAAAAAGTATATCTTGTTTATAGGTGAACGCGCAGGGTATAAAAACTTTAATCAGCTTTTGCGCGTCTTCGCTAAATTGGTGGAACAACATCCTGATTTGTTTTTGTTTTGTGCAGGTAGCAGATCTTTCTCTGCCTCTGAGCTTAAGCTAATACACGATCTAAGAATTGCTGATCGTGTTAAGCAAAAAGCGTTAAGTGAAATGCAGTTAAAATATGCTTATGAAAATGCCTTCTTCTTTGTATTTCCTTCTTTATACGAAGGTTTTGGGATTCCGGTTTTAGAATCATTTGCAGCTAAAACCCCTGTTTTAATAAGCAATAGATCTAGCTTACCAGAAGTTGCAGGTGAGGCTGCATCCATGTTTAACCCAGATGATGAACAAGATTTTTTGGAGAAAATGAATTCCTTAGTAAATGATATAGATTTGCGGGAAAATTTAATTGCAAAGGGAAGCAAACGAGTGGAGCAATTTAGTTGGGAAATTCATTATGCTAAAACCTTAGCCGTTTATCATTCGTTAATACCTCAAGTTTGAGAATTTTATTAATAGATAATTACGACTCGTTTACTCACATGCTGCAGGATTATTTTCTGCAAGAGGAAACTATTTGTCATCTCGTTAAAAATGATGATGAGCAGCTCCTTCTAAAAAATCCAGATGAGTACGATGCTTTGGTTGTTAGTCCGGGACCAGCCACGCCGCAGCAATCGGGTTATTTGATGCAAGTATTGCAAATTTGGGCTAATATAAAACCAATTTTGGGTGTTTGCCTCGGACATCAAGCGATAGGAATTCATTTTGGTGCAGAGTTGGTTCGAGCCAAATTGCCCCGACATGGAAAGGTGGATGAGGTGAGGCATTTAGGTTCAGACCTATTTAAAAATGTGCCAGAAAGATTTTTAGCTACCCGATATCACTCCTTAGTTTTACAAGATTTACCCCCAAATTTGGAGCCTTTGGCTTGGTGTGATAATGAGTTGATGGCATTGAGGCATAGAGATTTACCTCTGTATGGCTTACAGTTTCACCCAGAGAGCTGCCAAACAGCATTTGGAAAGCAAATGATAAAAAACTTTTTAGAGATTGTAAAAAATTATACCCAAATCTAAGATTTGTATATATTTGACTAAGAATAATAAATTGGATGGAATACAATATTCGTAAAGAAGGAAAGTACAGCTACATTGACGAAGGTGAAGGAGAGGTACTTGTATTGCTACATGGGCTCTTTGGAGCACTTAGTAATTGGAAAGATGTGTTAAATCATTTTAGTAAAAGCCATCGAGTGGTTATTCCGTTGATGCCTATTTTTGAAATGAACATTTTGAAGTTAAGTGTTGAGGGCTTAGCTAATTTTATTCATGATTTCATCGAATTTAAGGGTTTCCAAGAGGTACATTTATTGGGTAATTCGTTAGGCGGACATGTAGCTTTGGTGTATATCAAGAAACATCCGCAAAAGGTTAAAACCCTCATGCTTACAGGTAGTTCTGGATTATATGAAAATGCCTTTGGAGCCTCTTATCCTAGAAAAGGAGATAAGCAATATTTGAGAGATAGAATCAGTTTAACATTTTATGATCCTGCCACAACTACCGACGAATTGGTGGATGAGGTATATGGAATTATACAAGATAAAGGTAAGTTACTACGCATTTTAACTATGGCAAAATCGGCTATAAGGCATAACATGCGTAAGGATTTACCAAATTTTAAAATGCCTGTTTGCCTTATTTGGGGAAAGCAAGATACCGTTACTCCACCCGAAGTTTGTGAGGAATTTCATAGTTTATTCCCAAATTCTGAAATGCATTTTATTGATAAATGTGGTCATGCTCCCATGATGGAGCAGCCTATTGAGTTTAATGCCATAGCGGATCAATTTTATAAAAAACATATTACTTATTAGATGTTCGCCAATCAATTTCTGTCAAACGAGATTTTCCCTTTAAAAAAATCTGATTCTGTGGCATCAGCTGAGGTGTTCATGCAAGATTTTAAGGTAAAAGAACTGCCAGTAGTGGAGCTTGGAAAGATATTGGGATATGTTTCAGAATCTATATTAGAGCTAACAGCTGAAAATAAAGTAGAAGCCTGCATGGATATAAATATCGATGCATTTTTAGTAAAAGAGTTTACTCATTATTTTGAACTTTGGCAGCGATTTGAACATAGTAAATCCGACAGTTTATTTGTGGTAAATTCTGAAAATATGTTCGTAGGAATCATCACCGCTAAAGACCTAATTAAGCAAACTTATAGCAAATTAAGTTTGGCTCAAGAAGGTTCGTTTTTAGTCATTGAAATTCCTGCCATTCAATATTCTCCTGCAGAGCTAGCCCGGATTTGCGAAAGTAATGATGCCAAGATTTTACATTTAATGGTTGCACCAAAAGGTACCGACGCCAATTTATTGCATGTTTCTATTAAGCTAAATAAATTATATTTAAATCATGTAATGGCCAGTTTAGATAGGTTTGGGTACCACGTAATTCATACCAATTCGCCTTTAGATCCTAATCAAAATATGGATGATAGGTTTCAATGGCTACTTAAATATTTAAATACATAATGATGAAACTGGCAATTTTTGGTAAATATTTTAAGGAAGACCGCTTCGAGGAAATTCAACGTTTTTTTGATGTTCTTATTCAAAAAAAGGTACACTTTACCATTTACCGCAAATATTACGAAGATTGCCTAAGAAATGGATTACACCTACCAACCAATTTGCCAACTTTTAATGATTTTGAAAATTTTGATGCAGAAGGCACAGATTTTTTTATAAGTATTGGTGGCGACGGTACCATCCTTAATAGTCTCGAAATTTTAAGAGAAAATACCATTCCTGTAGTTGGCATAAATACTGGTAGATTGGGCTTTTTAGCAGGCGTAGCTGCCGCAGATGCTCATTTGCTAATAGATCAATTGCACAATGGAGCCTATTCCATAGATAAACGAACCCTGCTCGAATTAAGCTCCAACAAAAATATGTTTGGAGGTGTAAAATATGCTTTAAACGATTTTGTAGTTCACAAAAAAGATAGCTCGAGTATGATTACTATTCATACTTATATAAACGGTGAGTTTCTTAATTCGTATTGGAGTGATGGACTCATCATCTCAACACCTACAGGCTCTACCGGTTATAATCTTAGTTGTGGAGGACCTATCCTTTATCCCTCATCACAGAGTTTTGTAATTACGCCAATTGCCCCTCATAATTTAAATGTGAGGCCTATGATAATATCCGACCAAAACGTTATTTCTTTCGAAGTTGAAGGTCGCAGTTCTAGCTTTCTTGCTACCCTAGATTCTCGATCAGAAAGCATGAATACCCATTCTCAAATAGCTATTAAAAAAGCCAATTTCTGTCTGAACCTAATCCGATTAGATGGCGATAATTATCTCAAAACCCTCAGAGAAAAACTCATGTGGGGATTTGATAATAGAAATTTTAGAAATTAATCATTTTAGCCTCGTTTGTAGGCAATAATTTGTCGTACTTTCTGTTTTTAACAGTAGAATTAATTTCCCTTTTTGAGTTTTATCAGCCTTCAAATTGTAAATACAATTGAATATACTTGTGGGTTTGCTAAAAATCAGTATTTTTGCTTTTATGGACAGATTAAAAAGTCGTATTTTATTTGTATTTGCTTTGTTTAATGGCCTGATTGCTAGTGCGCAACAGGTAGAAGTTGGATTAATGCTTGGTGCATCAAATTATTTGGGCGATTTAAGCAACGAAACCATGGTGATGAAACAGACCCATTTTTCGGGTTCTTTGTTTGGTAGATATAATTTTAATGACCGCTGGGCCATTAAAGGAAATTTTGCATATGGCAGAGTTTCAGGAGATGATAAAAATTTTGTTTCAGAAAAAAGAAATTACGTTCTGAACCAATTGCCTGTTCAAGATTTTGAATTCAATAAATTTAGAAACCTAAATTTCTTCTCGGATATATACGAATTCTCGGTTCATGGAGAATTTAACTTACTTAAAAACGATATCAACTCATACCAAACTAGGCCTTTTGTACCTTATGTATTTATGGGTATTGGTATTTTTAACTTCAATCCAAAAACATCATACAACAATACTACCGTGGAGCTTCAGCCATTAGGAACAGAAGGTCAAGGTTCTACTACTTATAACGATATTAAAAAGTATAACTTAACTTCTATTTGTATTCCTATTGGACTTGGGTTCAGACAAAAGATTGGGGATGATTTTTTTATTGGCGTAGAAGCAGGAGTTAGGTTTACAGGCACCAATTATTTAGATGATGTGGGTGGGATTTATCGCAGTAGGTCGGTAATTAATGGCGCTACGGGTCGCACAGCTGTGCATTTATCAGATCGTTCGTGGGAGTTAAATCCAAGTGCTGATCCTTATAATGAGAATGCTAATCCATTAGCTGAAAATTATATTTTTAATGAGGGCGATTTAAGAAGCATGAAAGAAACGTTTAAAAACGATATTTACTTCATGGCTGGCATAACCCTTTCATATACCTTACGCTTTAGAGGACAAGGCTGCCCTCAATTTTAATAGGCATGAAAAAGTGGCTTTCTATATTAATTTTCTTGTCTAGTTATTTAAGCCATGCTCAAAAAACAGAATTAGGACTGCACGTGGGAGCATCTACCTATTATGGAGATTTAGCTCCAACAGTTAGTTATAATGAATCGCATCCAGCTGGGGGTATTTTTTTGCGCAGAAATTTTAATAATACATGGGCACTTCGAACCGAGCTAAACAGATATACCGTTTCTGGAAACGATAAGAATTTTGATTTTAATGCCAATAGAAACCTTAATTTTCAGTCGCACATAAACGAGGCTGCCGTTGTTTTGGAATTTAACTTTTTAAAATATGGTCCTTATGTATTAGATAAAAAGCATACTTCTTATGTATACGTTGGAGTAGCGGGATTTCAGTTTAACCCACAAGGCTATTTACGAGGAACTTGGTACGACCTTAGCGATTATAGAACAGAAGGTGTTTCTTATAGCAAATTAGCTATGGCCATACCGTTTGGAATTGGGTATAAATACATGGCAAGCAAAAAATTTGCATTCGAATGTCAGCTTGGCTTTAGAAGAACATTTACAGATTACTTAGATGATGTTAGCACTGTTTATCCAGATGTGCAAACGAGATTTGAAGAAAGCGGCTTAATTGGCGCAACATTAACAGATAAGTCTATTGAGTTAAATGGGCTTCCATCATATAAATTAGGGTATAAACGTGGCGATCCAAATACAAAAGATTGGTACATGAGTTTTACAATTGGTTGCTCTATGCGATTAAATACCAAGACTAAATGTGCTAGGTTTTTTTAAAATTTTGTTTGGATTGGAGAGAAAAAAATGAGTTTGAAAGAGAAATTAAATGTAGAAAAAATGCCCCAGCATATAGCCATCATCATGGATGGAAATGGAAGATGGGCTAAGGGCAAAGGTAAGTTTAGGATTTTTGGTCATCAAAATGGCGTAACCACGGTTAAAACAATAACCGAAGCATGCGCAGAATTAGGAGTTAAATATTTAACTCTATATGCATTCTCAACAGAAAATTGGAACAGGCCAGCCATTGAGGTTAGGGCGCTTATGGAATTATTAGTAGATACCATGAGAAAAGAATTGCCTACCCTAATGAAAAATGGTATTCGTTTATCTTTTATTGGTAACCAGAAAGATCTTCCAGAGAAGTGTCAAAAACAAATGGCTTTAACTATGGAAGAAACGAAGAATAATACCCGTATGAATTTAGTGTTAGCACTCAGTTATAGCGCTAAATGGGATTTGGTTCAGGCCGTAAAAAACATAAGCCAGGATACATTAGCTGGCAAAATAAACCCTCAAGAAATCACAGATACCTTAATTGATAGTTACCTATCTACTCATTGGATGCCTCATCCAGAGTTATTGATAAGAACAAGTGGTGAAAAAAGAATAAGTAACTTTTTGCTATGGGAAATCGCTTATAGTGAGCTGTATTTTACCGAAAAATTATGGCCCGACTTTACAAAGGAGGATTTATATGATGCGATTTATGATTTTCAAAACCGGGAACGTCGTTTTGGTAAAACCAGTGAGCAATTAAGTAGTTAGTATGATTCGTAAAGGCCTATTTATAATATTATATGCAGTGCTAGTAAGCTCGTTTGCTTCTAATGCACAAACGTTACCAGATACCACTTTGGGTTCGGTGGAAAATCCTTATTTTGAAATGAACTACAATAATCCTCGTCAGTATATTATTGGTGGCGTTGAGATTGTGGGAACTGAGTATTACGATAAAAGTGTTTTGGTGGTATTAAGTGGTTTGCAGAGCGGACAAAAAATCAGGATTCCTTCTGAAGATATTACCAAAGCTATTAGTAATCTATGGAAGCAAAAGCTTTTTGAGGATGTGAAAATCTTAGTTAAAAAGATAGAAGACGATAAAGTATTTTTTGAAATTCATCTGAAAGAAAAACCTCGTTTATCTAATTTTACTATCAAAGGATTAAAGAAAAGTAAGGCCGAAGAATTAAGAGAAGCGCTAACAATTAAGTCGGGTCAAATTATTACAGAAAATGTACTTAATAGTGTTAATCGTGAAATTAGAACGTTCTACGAAGAGAAGGGTTATCTAGATGCCTATGCAACCTTTGAGCAAATACCAGACGATTTAAGACGAAACACCGTAAAGTTGAGAATAAATGTAGAACGTGGGAATAAAGTTCCTATTTCTAAATTGGTTTTTTCTGGAAATACTGCTTTAGAAGATAAGAAACTTAGAAAGGTAATGAAAGAAACAAAACCTAAACGTTTCTTCTTTACCAAATCGAAATACATTGAGGAAAAATATAGCGAAGACAAGCAGAAATTAATCGATAAATATTTGTCGATGGGTTACCGAGATATTCAGGTAGTTTCTGATTCTATATGGCGTGATAAAAAGGGTGTTTGTATAAAAGTAAATTTATTTGAGGGTCGTAAATATTATTTCAGAAATCTAACTTTTGTTGGGAATTCTAAATATACTTCAGAAGATTTACATAAAATATTGCGTATTCGTCCGGGTGATGTATACGATCAATCGGTTCTCGATCAACGATTAAATATGAGTCAGGATGGTGGCGACATTAGCACACTTTACATGGATGATGGCTATTTATTTTTTAGAGTTGAACCTATTGAAGTATTGATTGAAAATGACTCTATCGATATCGAAATAAGAATTGCAGAAGGCACGCAAGCGTATATTAATATGGTAACCGTAAAGGGTAATTCAAAAACCAGCGACCATGTAGTTTTACGTGAGTTAAGAACCAAGCCGGGAATGTTGTTTAGTAGAAGCGATGTTACCCGTTCTTTACGCGAGCTTTCTCAAATTGGATACTTTAATCCGGAAGCATTAAATGTAAATCCGGTTCCAAACCCACTAACAGGAACAGTAGATATAGAATATAAAGTAGAAGAAAGACCAAACGATCAAATAGAGTTGAGTGGAGGTTGGGGAGCAGGATTTGTAGTAGGAACTTTGGGTTTAACTCTTAATAATTTCTCGGCAAGAAAAGCATTAGATACCAAAAATTGGGCTCCTATACCAAGTGGTGATGGGCAACGACTCTCCTTAAGGGCTCAGACTAACGGTACTTTTTTCCAATCGTATTCGGCAAGTTTTACCGAGCCATGGTTGGGAGGTAAACGTCCTAATGCGCTTACGGTTTCGGTGTATCATTCTATTCAGTCTAATGGTAGGCAAGGAGAATTAAGATCGGGTTTATATACTACCGGTGCTATGATTGGTTTAGGAAAGCGATTACGCTGGCCCGACGATTTTTTTACAGTACATTATCAGCTTGGCTATCAATTATACAATAATGAGCCAGACATTTTGGGTAATGTGTTTTGGTCTACCATTCCAACTGGTAAATCAAATAATTTTAGTTTTAAATTTACCTTAGGACGTAATTCAACTAACCAATTAATTTATCCTAGTGCTGGTTCAAATATTTCTATGTCTGTGCAGGTAACACCACCTTATTCTTTGTTTAACAATAAAGATTATAAAACAGCAGATCCAATAGAAAAAACTAAATGGTTAGAGTTTTATAAATGGAAGTTTGATGCTACTTGGTACAATAAATTAGCTGGCGATAAACGACCATTGGTATTGATGACCAGAATTAATTTTGGATATATTGGTGCCTATAATCAAGCCAAAGGTATTACTCCATTTGAGCGTTTTTGGGTAGGAGGATCTGGTCTTACAGGATTTAGTTTAGACGGCAGAGAGTTAGTAGCTTTACGTGGTTATCAAGATAATTCACTTACACCCTTTGCCGTAAATCCATTAACAGGTAATGTACAGCAAACAGGTGCCTCTATTTATAATAGGTACACCATGGAGCTTCGTTACCCAATTTCCCTAAACCCACAAGCAACCGTTTTTCCATTGGTTTTTGTGGAAGCTGGTGGTACTTGGCTCGACCCGAAAAAATTTAACCCATTTGAGGTAAATAGATCTTATGGATTAGGTGTACGTATTTTCTTACCTATGTTTGGTATGATTGGATTAGATTATGGTTGGGGTATAGATTTACCTCCTTATCATCCTAGTCCGGCTAATATTAATGGTGGCAATTTTCACTTTTTACTTGGACAACAATTTTAATTATTTCATATGAAAAAGATTGTAATATTATTAGGCCTATTGTTTTGTTTCGGTTTGAACCAAAGTCAGGCGCAAAGGTTTGCATACGTTGATACCGATTATATTTTGGATATGTTGCCTGAGTATAAATCGGCTCAAAAGCAGTTAGATTTAATTGCCGAAACTTGGCAAAAGGAAGCCGAAGAGAAGAAGGCTGAAATAGATAAGATGATGCAGGAGTTTCAGGCAGAGCAAATTTTATTAACCGCCGAGATTAAAAAGAAAAAAGAAACTGATATTAAATTAAAAGAAGCTGAATTAAAAGAGTTTATGAATAAAAAGTTTGGTTACGAAGGCGAGCTTTTTAAGAAAAGACAAGAATTAGTTAAGCCTATTCAAGATAAAGTTTTCGATGCTTGTCAAAACATTGCAAAAAAAAGTGCCTTAGACTTTATATTTGCCAAGGGAGGGGAAATGATTATGATGTACAGCAACGCCAAATATGATAAAAGCGATGAGGTACTCATTGAATTGGGTGTAAATGTAACCAAGAATAAAGGTAACAATTCACCAGAATCTCCAAACAATTCGCCAAATGCACCACGACCAGGAGGTAGAAGGTAATTGGCACGATTTTAGTAAACGAAATAAATAATAAATAAAAAGAAAAATGAAGAACATGTTTAAACCTCTGCTTGTCCTATT
>JAKRSG010000253.1 GCA_022402405.1 Bacteroidia bacterium
GGTAAGAACAAGAAAAGAGGTTCGTAGACCTGATGGATCTTACATTCGTTTCGACGATAACTCATGTGTATTATTAAATGCACAAGATGAGCCACGTGCAACTCGTATTTTCGGGCCAGTGGCTCGTGAATTGAGAGAAAAGCAATTCATGAAAATTGTTTCATTAGCTCCGGAGGTATTATAATATGGAAAGAAAATTCAACAGCCAATCTAAGCGCCATGTTAAGAAGGGCGATATGGTTCAAGTTATTGCCGGAGATGATAAAGGCAAAAAAGGACGTATTATTGAAATCGTTTCCGACAGCAATCGTGCTGTAGTGGAAGGTGTAAATATTGTTAGCCGTCACACCAAACCGAATGCACAAAACCAAAATGGTGGAATCATTAAAAAAGAAGCTCCTGTTCACATTTCTAACCTAAAGGTTGTAGACAAATCTGGTACTGCAACTCGTGTGGGAAGAAAATTAAACGACAAGGGTAAAATGGTTCGTGTTTCTAAGAAGTCTGGTGAAATTATAGATTAAGGAGATTTTTATGTATACACCTAGATTAAAAGAAAAATATACAAAGCAGATTGTTCCTGCCATGCAAGAAAAGTTTGGCTACAGGAATAGTATGATGGTGCCTAAATTATTAAAGATTTGCATCAATCAAGGAATTGGTCAGGCCGTTGCTGATAAGAAATTAGTTGATCAAGCTATTGAAGAATTATCCTTAATAGCTGGTCAGAGAGCTGTAGGAACTCGTTCTAAGAAAGATATTTCTAATTTCAAATTAAGAAAAAATGTTCCTATTGGAACAAGAGTAACTTTACGTGGAGATAGAATGTATGAATTTTTAGATAGATTGATTTCTGTATCATTACCACGTGTACGTGATTTCCAAGGTTTGAAACTTAAAGGTTTCGACGGAAGAGGAAATTACAATATGGGAGTAACTGAACAAATCATTTTCCCTGAAATCGTAATGGAAAAAGTAACTCGTATCAATGGTATGGATATTACATTTGTAACATCTGCAACTAATGATGAGCAATGCTTAGAGTTATTGAAAGAGTTTGGTTTCCCATTCAAAAAATCGTAATTAAATAAAGATGGCAAAAGAATCAATCAAAGCACGTCAGCGCAAAAGAGAAAGAATGGTAGCTCAATTTGCTGCCAAGCGTGAGGCTTTAAAGAAAGCAAATGATTCAGCAGGATTACAAAAGTTACCTCGTAACGCTTCTCCTGTTCGTTTAAAGAATCGTTGCAAAATTACTGGTCGTCCAAAAGGTTATATGAAAGATTTTGGTATCTGCCGTAATCAATTCAGAGAATTAGCCTTAATGGGTAAAATTCCAGGAGTAACCAAAGCTAGCTGGTAATTGTAATAAAAAAATTTGGTAAGGGATGCGAGTTGTTGTATATTCGCAGCCCTTTAATTGTATAAAACTATAACTCAATCAGTAAGAGTAAAAGCCTTGGCTAACTACTGGTGAGTAAAAACAAAAACATATGACAGATCCAATATCAGATTATTTAACTAGGCTTCGTAATGCGATCAAGGCAAATCATCGCATTGTTGAAATCCCAAGCTCCAAATTAAAAAAGGAGATCACCCGTGTACTATTTGAAAAAGGGTACATTTTAAACTACAAATTTGAAGATGTAGTAAATCATCAGGGTGTAATTAAAATTGCGTTGAAGTACCATCCGGTAACTAAAACATCCGCTATCAAAAGTTTAGAAAGAATTAGCCGTCCAGGTTTACGTAGATACGCAGGCGTAGAAAATATGCCACGTGTTATCAATGGTATGGGTGTTGCTATCGTAACTACTTCTAAAGGAGTTATGACAGACAAAGAAGCTCGTAACCAAAATGTTGGTGGTGAAGTATTATGTTACGTGTATTAATAAATAGGAGAAAAGAATTATGTCACGTATAGGAAAAGCACTTATTAAACTACCAGCTGGAGTAGATGTAAAAGTTTCAAATAGCAATGTTGTAACAGTTAAAGGACCAAAAGGTGAATTAACTCAACAATTAGATGCAGACATTACATTAGAAATTGTTGATGGAAACATTCAATTAAACAGAGCAACCGATCAAAAGCGTCATAAAGCGTTACACGGTTTGTATCGTTCATTAGTAAATAACATGGTTACAGGAGTAACCCAAGGATATAAAAAACGTCAAGAATTAGTGGGTGTTGGTTACAAAGCCACTAACGATGGAAATATTTTAGATTTAACTTTAGGATTCTCTCACCATATTTATTTTGAAATTCCGAAGGAATTATCTGTTAAAACAGAACAAGATAAGGGTAAAAATCCAATTGTTACATTAGAAGGTATCGATAAACAATTGATTGGTCAGGTTGCAGCAAAGATTCGTTCGTTACGTGCACCAGAGCCATACAAAGGTAAAGGTATCAAGTTTGAAGGTGAAGTATTAAGAAGAAAAGCGGGTAAAACTGCTTCTAAATAAAAATTGAGCCATGTTTAGTAAAGAAATAAGAAGAAAAAAAATCCGTGCCCGTATCCGCAGCCGCGTATCTGGTACAGCTCAAAAACCTCGTTTGTCGGTATTTAGGAGCAATAAATATATTTACGCTCAATTAATTGACGATGTAAACGGTAAAACATTAGTTTCTACATCATCAAGAGCATTAACTGAAAAAGTTAACAAGGTTGATTCATCTGTTGAAGTTGGTAAAACTTTAGCTCAAAAAGCATTAGCTTCAGGAATTACTGAGGTAGTATTTGATAGAGGTGGATATTTGTATCATGGTCGTGTGAAAGCTTTGGCTGATGGTGCAAGAGAAGGCGGACTTAAATTTTAATTTTAGAAAGAAGAAGTATGTCAACAGCAAATATTAAAAAAGTAAAAACCACCGATATCGAATTAAAAGAGAAGGTTGTTTCTATCAATCGTGTTGCTAAAGTAACAAAAGGTGGTAGAACATTTAGTTTCTCTGCCTTGGTAGTAGTAGGAGATGGTAATGGTATAGTGGGTTATGGTTTAGGAAAATCTTTAGAGGTAACAGATGCTATTTCTAAAGGTGTAGATGATGCCAAAAAGAACTTAATTAAGGTTCCTGTTTTAAAAGGAACAGTTCCTCATGAGCAATTAGGAAAATATGGTGGTGGTAGAGTATTCTTAAAGCCAGCAGCTCATGGAACAGGAGTAATTGCGGGTGGTGCGATGCGTGCAGTGTTAGAAAGTGCCGGTGTAACCGACGTACTTGCTAAATCTAAAGGCTCATCAAACCCACACAATGTGGTTAAGGCTACTATTAATGCTTTACTTGAAATGCGTGATGCGTTCACAGTAGCTCAACAAAGAGGTATTAGTTTAAAGAAAGTTTTTAACGGCCAATAATACGATGGAAAAGTATAAAATCACACAAGTAAAAAGTACCATCGATAGAATGGAAGGTCAAAAGCGCACCATGCGTGCCTTAGGATTTACCAAATTAAACCAGAGCAAAGAAGTGGAAGGTACACCACAAATCATGGGAATGATTAATAAAGTAGCTCATTTGTTAAAAATAGAAAAAATCTAATAAGAGATTAGCAATGAAATTACATACATTAAAGCCTGCAAGTGGTTCAACCCACAAAGAAGGTAAGAGAGTAGGTAGAGGAGAAGGAAGTGGTAAAGGCGGTACCGCTGCACGTGGTCACAAAGGTGCAGGTTCTAGAAGTGGTACAAGTACAAAGCGTGGTTTTGAGGGTGGTCAAATGCCTTTATACCGTCGTGTACCTAAGTTTGGTTTCAAAAACCTTAACCGTGTGGAGTATGCTCCAATCAATTTAGATAAATTACAAGAATTAGCAGATAGTGGAATCACTAAGATAGATAATGCTATACTTAGGGATAACGGTCTAATAGGTAAAAAGGATTTAGTTAAGATTTTAGGTCGTGGCGAATTAAAAGCTGCTATTGAAATTAAAGCTGATAAATTCTCTACTGCTGCACAAAAAGCTGTAGAAGCTGCAGGTGGCTCTATCACGACTAATTAATTTTAACTTTTAATATTTCCAACACAGGTGAAGAAATTAATAGAAACATTTCAAAACATTTACAGAATAGAAGAGCTAAGATATAAATTAGCAATCACGTTCTGGATGTTATTGGCTTACCGTTTGGGTACATATGTAACACTTCCGGGTGTTGATCCAAACATGTTACAAGGTTCGGCTCAACAGGCAGATGGTGGAATTTTTGGATTAATTAACATGTTTGCCGGTGGGGCTTTTGCCAGAGGTTCAATTTTTGCCTTGGGTATTATGCCTTATATTTCTGCATCCATTGTTGTTCAGTTAATGAGTTTAGCTGTTCCATCATTCCAAAAGATGCAAAAGGAGGGAGAAGACGGAAGAAGAAAGATTAATCAAATCACTCGTTATTTAACTATTGCAATCACTGCTGTTCAAGCCATTGGATTCTTAATAAATTTAAAATCTGAAAATCCTCAGGCTGTATTATCTATAACAAATCCAGCAGAAATGTCTGACTTTGTATTCATGTTAAGCTCTGTTATTATTTTAACTTCGAGTACCATGTTTGTTATGTGGTTGGGAGAAAGAATTACAGAAAAGGGAATTGGTAATGGTATCTCATTAATTATTATGATTGGAATCATAGCTCGTTTACCTTTTGCTTTGAAGGAAGAATTCGATTTTAAATTGAGTGAAAGTGGTGGTGGATTAGTAATATTCTTGGTTGAATTAGCAGCATTGTTTGCGGTTGTAATGATCACTATTCTTTTGGTTCAAGGTACTAGAAAGATTCCTGTACAATACGCTAAAAGAGTTGTTGGTAATCGTCAGTACGGAGGGGTAAGACAATATATACCGTTAAAGGTAAATGCTGCAGGTGTAATGCCAATTATCTTTGCACAAGCCTTGATGTTTATCCCTTCAACTGTTGCACAATTTTTCCCTAATTATGAAGCCATGCAAGGTGTTATGGGTGCATTTATCAATCCAATGGGTTGGACTTACAACATTACATTCGCGATCTTGATTATTGTATTTACATATTTCTACACCGCAATATCAGTGAATTCAAATCAAATTTCAGACGACATGAAACGTAATGGTGGATTTATTCCTGGAGTGAAACCTGGACGAGCTACTTCTGATTTCATAGATAATGTGATGTCTAGAATTACTTTACCTGGTGCAATATTTTTAGCTTTCGTAGCCATATTGCCATCTTTAGCTAATGTTCTTAATATAAACAGTCAGTTTGCACAGTTTTATGGTGGAACAAGTTTGTTGATTATGGTTGGTGTTGTTTTGGATACATTACAACAAATTGAAAGTCATTTAATGATGCGTCACTACGATGGTTTGATGAAGTCGGGTAGGATAAAAGGTAGAAATGCTGTAGGTGCAGGGGTTTAATTAAATAAATCGTTGACAATTACAAATTTTATGCTATTTTTGCTGCCCTTTTTAGGATAATATGCCAAAACAGTCATTAATAAAACAAGACGGTACCATAACAGAATCGCTAAGTAATGCGATGTTTAGAGTGCAGTTGGAAAATGGGCACGAGGTGATTGCCCATATCTCAGGTAAGATGCGTATGCATTACATAAAGATTTTACCAGGAGATAAAGTGTCGATAGAAATGTCGCCATATGATCTATCAAAAGGAAGAATTATTTACAGATACAAATAAATAACTGGTAAAATGAAAATCAGAGCATCGGTAAAAAAACGCAGTGAAGACTGCATTATCGTAAAGCGTAAAGGAAGAGTTTACGTAATTAATAAAAAGAACCCTAAGTTTAAACAACGTCAAGGATAACCTTCGACTTTCCTCGATGTGTTAAATTGAAAAAAAGTTAAAAAGTAGTATGGCTCGTATAGCAGGTATAGATTTACCCAAAAACAAAAGAGGAGAGATAGGATTAACCTATATCTTCGGAATTGGTCGTTCAGTTGCCCAAAGGATATTAACCGAGTGTGGCGTTGATTTCGACAAAAAAGTTAACGAATGGAACGACGAAGAGTTGACAGCCATTCGTAAGTATGTAACCGAAAAAATTACCGTGGAAGGTGAGTTACGTTCGGAGCGTCAATTAAACATCAAGCGATTGATGGATATTGGATGTTACCGTGGTTTACGTCATCGTAAAGGTTTACCGGTTCGTGGACAACGTACTCGTACAAATTCACGTACACGTAAAGGTAAGCGTAAGACAGTTGCAGGTAAGAAAAAAGTAACCAAATAATCAGTAATTAAGGAATAATGGCTGCGAATAATAAAAAAGTTACAAAGAAGAGAGTTGTTAGTATCGAGGCTCATGGCCAAGTTCATATCAAAGCTTCTTTTAATAATGTGATTATCTCTATCACCAACCAAACAGGTCAGGTAGTATCATGGGCTTCATCTGGAAAAATGGGTTTCAGGGGTTCAAAGAAAAATACGCCTTATGCCGCGCAAATGGCTTCTGCTGATTGTGCAAAGGTTGCAGTTGATGCAGGGATGAAAAAAGTAGATGTGTTTATCAAAGGACCTGGTTCGGGAAGAGATTCTGCTATCCGTACTTTACAAGCTACTGGTTTAGAAGTATTATCTATTACAGATATTACTCCTCTTCCACACAATGGTTGTCGTCCTCCAAAAGCACGTAGAGTTTAATTTTTAAAGAAAAGATAGTAATGGCAAGATATATAGGACCAAAAACTAAAATCGCTAGAAGATTTAAAGATCCAATTTTTGGACCAGACAAATCTTTCGAGAAAAGACCAACACCTCCAGGTCAGCATGGTAGTTCTCGCAGACGTACCAAGCAAACAGAATATGCTATTCAGTTATCTGAAAAGCAAAAAGCTAAGTTTACTTATGGTGTTTTAGAGCGTCAGTTTTACAAAACATTTGAGATGGCTGCCCGTAAAAAGGGTATTACTGGTGAGAATTTGTTAAAATTCTTAGAATCACGTTTAGACAATACTGTTTATCGTTTAGGATTTGCGCAAACTCGCAGCCAAGCTCGTCAGTTAGTTTCTCACGGACATATCGTATTAAACGGTAAATTGGTAAATATTCCTTCTGCTCAGGTTAAACCTGGTGATGTAATATCTATTCGTGAGAAGTCAAAATCTTTGGAAGTAATTACCCAGTCTATTGCTGCAAGTAATCCAAAGAAATTTAATTGGTTAAACTTTGAAATGAAAGATATGGCTGGTACTTTTATGGCCTATCCGGAGCGTGACCAAATTCCAGAAAACATCAAAGAACAGTTGATCGTAGAATTGTATTCTAAATAATCATTTAAATAAGAACCATACATGGGTATCCTTGCATTCCAAAAACCAGATAAAGTTATCATGCACAAAGACACTGAGTTCTTTGGGCAATTCGAATTCCGTCCGCTTGAAAAAGGGTATGGCGTAACAATTGGAAATTCATTAAGAAGGATTCTTTTGTCTTCTTTAGAAGGTTATGCTATCACATCTATTAAAATTACTGGTGTAGATCATGAATTCTCTACAATCAAAGGAGTTATTGAAGATGTAACTGAGATGGTAATGAACTTCAAGCAAGTTCGTTTTAAGAGAATCGTTGACGGTGTAGATAATGAAAAAATTTATGTGAATATCAAAGGTCAGGAACAATTCCTTGCTGGTGAAATTGGTAAGCATACAAATTCTTTCAAAGTTCTTAACCCTGAATTAGTGATCTGTAACATGGAACCTTTTGTTCATTTAGAACTTGAGTTAACCATTGAAAAAGGTCGTGGGTATGTTCCTGCAGAAGAAAATAAATCAAAGGATGCTAATATTGGTGTAATTGCTATCGATTCAGTTTATACTCCAATAAAAAATGTTAAGTACAGTGTTGAAGATTTTCGTGTAGAACAAAAAACTGACTACGAAAAGCTTTTAATCGAGATCGAAACTGATGGTTCTATTCATCCAGAAGAAGCGTTAAAAGAAGCTGCTAAAATTTTAATTCAGCACTTCATGTTATTCTCAGATGAATTAATAACTTTAGATACTCAAGTTAAGGAGCCTACTCAAGAGGTGGATGAGAACTACTTACATGTACGTAAGATTCTTAAGACTCCATTATCTGATTTAGATTTATCGGTTCGTGCTTATAATTGTTTAAAAGCTGCTGATATCAAATCTTTAGCTGATCTAGTTTCTTACGATATTGCTGATTTATTAAAATTCCGCAATTTTGGTAAAAAATCTTTGAGTGAGTTAGAAGAATTAGTTAGAGACAAAGGTTTAACTTTTGGAATAGATATCGCTAAATATAAGTTAGATCAAGAGTAATAAATAGAAAAATGAAACGTGCTGTGAAGCACATATTCGAAACAGAAAGATGAGACACGGAAAAACATTTAATCATTTAGGTAGAAATGCCTCGCATAGAAAGGCTTTATTGGCTAATATGGCAACTTCTTTAATTTTACACAAAAGAATTACCACCACTACCGCAAAAGCTAAAGAATTACGTAAATACGTTGAACCTCTTATATCAAAAGCTAAAGACGATAGCACTCATTCACGTCGTGTAGTTTTTAGTTATCTTAAAAATAAAGAGTCGATTAAAGAGTTATTTGGACCAGTTGCAGGTAAGGTTGGCGATAGACCGGGTGGATATACTCGTGTTCTTAAGTTAATGAACCGTAAAGGTGATAATGCTGAAATGGCTATCATAGAATTAGTGGATTTCAATGAAAACTTATTGAAAGATACTTCTTCTAAGTCTGGTGCAACTAAGAGAACTCGTCGTGGTAAATCTAAAGCAACTGCTCCAAAAGCAGAAGCTACAGAAACCTCTACTGATTCAGCTGAGTAATTAATTACATACTAAGTATAAAAGCTCTACATCTAATGTAGGGCTTTTTTTGTGCTTCTACATGAGTATTTTGTGGTTTTAAACGACTATTTTGCTAATGGTCATATTTTACAAATTCTCTGTGTTCTTTTGGTTATTTTGCTTGCAATTGCGTAACAAACCTTTACTGCAAACTAACTTATGAATAAAAATCATACTCTCCTTACAATTTCTTTGTTTTTGTTAATTGTTCTGAATGCACTTTCTGTTCATTCGCAAGAATTACAAATTTCTTCTAATGCTGTTTCTGTTTATGCTGGAAGCTCTCAAGGTTTTGCTAATGATACTGGAACCAAAGCAATGTTTAATCTGCCTACTGGCCTAGCTGCTGATACCTTTGGTAATGTTTATGTGGCAGATTTTTCTAATCATAGAATTAGAAAAATTTCGAGTATTGGAGTAGTGAGTACGTTGGCAGGTAGCGGTACTGCTGGTTTTTTAGATGGTTTTGGTGCAAGTGCACAGTTTAATAACCCAACCGGACTTGCTTGTGATTTAGCGGGTAATGTTTATGTTGCCGACCAATTTAATAATAGAATTAGGAAGATTACCCCGGCAGGATTAGTTACTACTTATGCTGGAACAGGTTTAATTGGCACCACTAATGGTTTTGCGGATACAGCTAAATTTAATTTCCCAACAGATGTTGCTTGTGATTTATTGGGCCATATTTATGTTGCCGATAAATATAATCATAGGATTAGGAAGATTATGTCTGGAAGTAGGTTGGTATACACATTATCTGGAGAAGGTTCAACAGGATTTATTAATGGAGTTCCTTCTGTAGCTCGATTTAATTTGCCAACTGGAGTTGCAGTAGACGGGTCTGGGAATGTTTATGTAGCAGATCATAATAATAATGTTATTAGAAAGATTTTGCCTAGTGGCAGTACCTCAACTTATGCCGGTACTGGAACTGCAGGATTTTTAGATACTACCAGCAATTTAGCTATGTTTAATAATCCACTTGGAATTTTTGCAGATGCTAATGGAGATATTTATGTTACAGATAAAAGTAATCATAGAATTAGGAAAATAACTTTTAATGGTAATGTAAGCACAT
>JAKRSG010000254.1 GCA_022402405.1 Bacteroidia bacterium
ATTTAATTTGTCTCAGCGATATAATCCCCCAGATGCACGAATTTGAAGGCATGAATATTATTTATATAGATAAATTATCGTGGTTTTTAAACATTATAAATGACTCAAAAAACGATAAAATTAATAAACTTAGGCGCTTAAAAGATTTATCAATAAGTTAACTATAGGGCTGTAGACAATTGGCTAATTCAGGAGAGGTCGATGCCCAATTTTAGTTGTAGTTTGTAAATTTATCTTTTGGTTCAGCCAAAATAAATATTATGCTTTAAAAAGCAAGGTTTGGGGATTAATATGCAAAATAGAATTGCAAAAATAAGCTGTATCCCTTTACCGCAACAACTCCATCAACGAGGCCTGAACCAAATCGCCCATGGATTTGGCGCGCAGGAAGCGTTTGCTGTTGTAGTGTTTGGCCAATTCTTGTCGAAGGTTTTTAATGTTTTCTATGGGCGCAATCTCGTCGTGTTTCATGGCTTTTATTAAGTTGTATAATGGCCATTTGGCAGCGCGCATTCTGCCTCGTATTAAATTGCGTTCTTCTCGTTGGTATTGAACCAAACTCTCTTGGCTTATCTTGTCTTGAACCAATTTTAAAAAGGCTTGGTTTTGTTTGTAAAACTGAGGTAAATAAATATTTTTTCTAGCCTCAAAAGATTGTTGGTCGAAGTCGATTGCACGAATTCTATAATGTGTCTCTTCAAAATCGGGCATTATCTGAACCACAAAATTGCTGCTGTGCATATCGCCCAACAACCTTACCAAACAACGCTCGTTAAACTTTACAAACTCTTTGGCCACACGAGTGGCGTTTAGTTGCGGGTCTATCATGTACTTCTTTATAAACTCATCACCCGGAATGCCCGCAATATGTTCCTCAATAAGTGTATTCCCACTCACCAAATAACCAATTCTATTAGGAGATAATAAATGCTCTAGTTCCAGTCCGTAAACCCTAGAGGCATCAGCATTTTTTACATAAAAATAATCAAAATTATCATTGAGGCGGTTTACTACTCGTATCCTAAAAGGCATGGTGTTGCCGTATAAACAAACATCAATTCTATCTATGGTTAAATGCTCCATTACATGCATATCGCCACCTACCCTTAATAAGGCATAAATTTTTAGTAGGTTATGGTAAATCAACTCTTGGTTGTGTGCACTATATATGCACGTTTCCCACAAGGTGTCTTTTCCTGCATGGTTATACAATGAAACGCTTTCACTGTATTGTTGTAAGTCGGGATAGTGAATAGGTATATCCGTTTCGCGACCATATTTTACCAGATATTGGCGTAGGTTCGAACCGATTTTATATACAAATTTCTTTTTGCTAATGTGTGGCATGATAAAGCGAATATATTCATTACGCTATTATGAAATGTGCTGGCTGCAATATTTTTTTTGAATTACTAAGTTAATTTATAATTTGCATGCAATGAATACATCGTTAAACGATCCAAAAGTTACCCGTGCATGGACCATGTACGATTGGGCAAACTCGGTTTTTTCTTTAACCATTACTACCGCTATTTTTCCACCCTATTTTGAAGGCGTAAGCAAGGCAGCATCAGAGGCTAGCGGTAATTTTATCAATGGTATTCATTACATAGATATTTTGGGTTTTAAGGTTGTAAACAGTGCTTTGTATTCGTATGCCATCTCACTAGGATTTTTATTGGTGGCTATCTTTAATCCTATATTATCTGGTATAGCAGATGCCCGACAAAACAAGAAAAAGTTCATGCAGTTTTTCTGTTATTTAGGATCCTTATCGTGCATGATGTTATATTTTTTTACCCCCGAAACCTTAAGCTTAGGCGTTATCTTTTTTGTGCTAGCTCTCTTTGGTTTTGGCGGAAGTATTGTTTTTTACAATGCCTTTTTGCCTGAAATTGCCAGCGAAGATCAATATGATTCTCTTAGTGCCAGAGGCTTTAGCATGGGTTATATTGGGAGTGTAATTTTGTTAATACTTAACTTGTTGGTTATTCTAAATGTATCATTGTTTTTTCCGGTACAACAAAAGATGCAAGAGTTGCTTTTGCTTGATCCAAACCTAGGTGAAGCCAATGCGCTGGCCAAAGCTACTTCACATTATACCAGTATTGCTAGCAGATTGGCTTTTGTAAGTGTGGGTTTATGGTGGGCTGGATTTGCCCAAATTACATTCAGAAATTTACCCGAAAAAACCATAGCCAAAGTAAAAGGCGAGCGTGTTTTATACAAAGGTTTGCTAGAGATTAAAAAGGTTTGGAACGAAATAAGTGAGCCTCAAAACAAAATAATAAAGAGGTATTTAATTGGTTTTTTCTTCAGTGCTATGGGAGTTCAAACTGTTATGTATGTAGCCAGTTTATTTGGAAAACAAGAACTTCATATGGAGTTAGGGAAGCTTATTGCTACGGTATTAATCATTCAACTTATAGCTATTTTGGGAGCTTGGGGCTTTGCAAAAATCTCGGCTAAAATCGGAAATATTCATACCTTAATTATCATGCTTTTTGTTTGGATTGGTATCACCACTGCGGCTTATTTGGTTCAAACCGAAATGCAATTCTATCTATTGGCAGCCGTGGTAGGTACTGTAATGGGAGGTATACAATCTATGTCGAGAAGCACTTTTGCCAAACTTATTCCCGATGGAACCAAAGAACCTGCTTCGTATTTTAGTTTTTACGACGTAAGCGAAAAATTAGCCACCGTTTTTGGTACCTTTGTATTTGGTTTCATAAATAATTATACGCAAAATATGCGCTCTTCGGTATTGGCATTAATCATATTCTTTATATTAGCGCTGTTTTTTATCGTACGCATAGAGAATTTTAAAGAAAAGCACCCTTAATGAAAATCGAATTATTTGTTCCCTGCTTTGTTGATCAGTTTAGTCCGGAAACGGGTTTTAATATGATTAAGCTATTAGAATCGCTTGGCTGTTCTGTATTCTATAATCCAGAACAAACATGCTGTGGGGCTCCTGCATTTAATGCCGGACATTGGGAAGATGCCAGGGAAATAGGAGAGAAGGTGTTAAATGAAATTGCCAGCGATAAAACCTTAGTTTGTGGCGCGGCATCGTGCACCGCTATGATTAGAAATTCGTACGATTTACTTTTTCAAAATTCTAGCTATCACAATAAATATCGTCAGCTACAAAAAAGAAACTTTGAGCTAAGCGAGTTTCTAATAGACGTGCTCAAAATAGAATCTTTACCCGCTAAATTAGAGGCAAAAGTGGTGTATCTCGATGCTTGTCAGGCCCTGAATCATTGTCGCATAAAAACCCAACCTCGTGCCTTATTAAACATGGTAGAAGGTTTAGAGTTGGTTGAAATGGCAGAGGCAGATGTTTGCTGTGGTTTTGGAGGCACTTTTTCGGTAAATGCTGAACCTATTAGCGTGCAAATGGCCGAGCAGAAAATAAACAATGTTTTGGCCGCCGGTGCCGAGATTATTGTGTCTACCGACTATGCTTGCTTGCTGCACTTACATGGTTTTATCAAGAAAAATAATATCTCGCTAAAGGTTATGCATTTAGCAGATGTGTTGGTAGCTGGTACGTAATACAATGATGATATCTTCAGACAAACTTTTTAGCTTTACAAAAGATGTTTTTGTAAAGTGTGGCATGCCAGAAATGGATGCAATACAAGCCGCCAAGGTGCTTATTGAAGCCGATTTACGTGGCATTGATTCGCATGGTGTGGCGCGTTTAAGTGGGTATATCCGACTCAAAGAAGCCGGCAGAGCAAACATGAATGCTGCTGCCAAAATTATACACGAAACACCTTCTACTGCCACCTTGGATGCCGATCAGGGTTTGGGTTTAGTAGTGGCTCCAAAGGCTATGGATATTGCCATCGAAAAGGCCAAACAAGTGGGTACTGGCTGGGTGGCCATACAAAATTCGAATCATTTTGGAATAGCGGCCTACCATGCCATGATGGCCCTGCCACATAACATGATTGGCATTAGCATGACAAATGCTAGTCCGCTCGTAGCACCCACGCATTCCAAAGAACGTATGTTGGGTACTAACCCCATTTGTGTAGCCATACCTGCTGGCAAACACCTGCCTTTTGTGCTCGATATGGCCACATCCGCTGCCGCCAATGGTAAGCTAGAGATTGCTCAACGTATGGGTAAAAGCTTGCCTAACGATTGGGTTCAGACCAAAGATGGAGGCGCCAGCAACGATGCCAACGAGCTAAAAAACGGCGGTTCTTTATTGCCTTTAGGCGGACATAAAGGATATGGTTTGGCCGCCATGGTAGATATTTTAAGCGGCGTGCTTTCGGGCGCTAATTTTGGTCCGTGGGTGCCCCCATTTGTGGCCTTCTTAAACCCATTACCTAATTTACCCGGTAAAGGAATTGGTCACTTTTTAGGTGCCATGCGCGTAGATGCCTTTAGAAGCGCCGATGAGTTTACCGAACAAATGGATGTGTGGATTAGCCGGTTTAAAGAAGCCTCTCGCGTGCAAGCAGAGCAAGAAGTTTTTATTCCCGGTGAGTTAGAATTTCGCTTAAAAGAAGAGCGTCTAAACTCAGGTATACCGCTGCATCCAAGTGTGTGGGACGACCTACAACAAGTAGCAGTAAAATTCGGTTTGAACCTATAACCAATCCTTGCGTTTAAACCACTGAAAGATAACCAAAGTAACGATAGCCATAAAAATCATAACCGCCGGATAACCATAGTGGGCGTGGAGTTCGGGCATCCAGCTAAAGTTCATGCCGTATATACCTACGATAAACGTTAGGGGTAAAAAGAAGGCAGAAAACACCGTAAGTATGCGCATTACTTCGTTGGTTTTTTGCGATGCCAATGAAATGTAAATATGCAATAGCTGGTGAATGTTCTCATTTAAATCGTCGGTATCGGTTTCTAAATGCAAATGGTAATCTTTTAAATCTGTATAAAACGTATTGCGTTTGTGCGATTGATTAATAGCCTCAATTACTTTACCCGTTATGCCATTAAGCTTTTTAAAAACAGAACTCTTTCTCTTTATCAAATACAAATGCTTCAGTAAATCTGGAACCTTTTTCTTTAAGAAGATTTTACTTTCAAATAAATCAATCTCCTGCTCCATCTTTTCTATGGGCGCTTCAAAGGTTTCTAGTGCGTTTTTTACGAGCTTACAAACTAGGTCGAATGGCTGCTGAACGTGTATATCGTGCGCGTATTTTTTTGCTACTTTTTCTATAAAGGCAGATTCAGATCGGTGTATACTTAAAATAAAATGCTCGTTGTAAAAAATAGCAACCTTGCGCGTAAGCTTCTGAATGGTATCGCTGCTAGAATGACAATTGGCGTCAAAAAACCTTATGATTACAAAGTGATATTGATCCAATGATTCGTATTTTGGAAGGTGCTCAGATTGCATACAATCTATAACCGCAGCCTTTGGCAATTGGTGTAATACAGCAATTTCGGAAAGCTCAGCTTCACTTGGGTTAAATATGTCTTTCCATTCAAAAGGAAATCCGTTTTGGGTGAAATTGGATTGCATGCAGATTTTATTATTTTTGGGGAAATTAATTAATTGAACGAGTTCAAACAACTGCATATGAAATTTAAAGTTACTTCACAAATCCTATTTCTTATGGCTGCATTAGTTTTGGTTCAGACCAACAGCTATGCGCAAACATTTGTACCCAAAAAAGGGGGCGTTTGTTTTAGGTTTGATGATTACCAAAAACCTGCCGATTTAGAGAGAATGAGGGCCTTGTTTAACAAACACAATGTTAAATTTACCTATGCCTTAAACACGGGTATTGGCGAGATATTTGGGGATAGTGCGTATTGGAATGTGCTCAAAAGAATCGAAAATGATGGTCACGAACTAGCCGACCAATCGCCTACAGATGTATCGCATTTTTTTGAAACGAAAACGCCTGAGATGGCACAAACTTATGTAGGCCGACCAGGAATAGATCATGTTACCAGTGGTTCTAACAAAGTGTGTTTAAAGTATCAGATTTTATCTACTGCGGGTGCCGGCGACGAATCTAAAGTGGATGTTAGGAGAGATACCATTATTAGCAGAGCTAATGGCGAATTTGCCTGGACAAAATTGATTAATATTAGGTATACCACGCATTTTTACCTGCCAGGTGCTAATCAGTTAGTCAGTATTTTTGATGTTAAAAATGCTAATCCAAACAATCCAGATACCATTATTTTGCGTAACTTTTGGAAAGAGGCAATAGATTTAGGGACTTTTACTAATGTAGATTATAGAAAACTTACGCCTTTTGATATCAGCATCTCTTCAGAAGGATTGCAAACTATGATGGAGTTTTCGCAGAGAATTTTTAGTAAAAACGGACTTAAACTACCTACTTCCTTTATTCATCCAGGAGGAGCACATCCTTATGTTTCTGCAGATATTATTAAACGTTCTTTAGAGCCTCTTGGATTTAAAGGTGGCGCCAGTTATCCTTACGTAAGGTTTGGTTTAAGCTACCACAATCCACTCGGGCTGAACCAATATTTATTGCAGGGTGGTGACATCACTCCAGAGAATAATTCTTTGGCCGATTGTAAGCGTCATATCTCCGAATATTTTGCGAAGAATAATATTGTGGTTTCTATTAATCACTTTAACTCTTTGGGAGCTGCCTATAGTTTTGATCAAATGATGCTGAGTTTAGAGCAGCTTATTATCTGGTGCAAAACCAATAATATTCCTATTAAAACATACAAAGAATGGGTTCAGGTAATTTCTGAATCGTATTTCGACCAAACCTTTGATATTTTCCCTCCACTGCAAAATGATTTTGATAAGGATGGGAAAATAGATGGGCTAGAAATGGCTAATCCTAATTTGCGCGATACGGTTAATGGTTTACCTTATAACAAAAATGTATGTTTAACCATTGCCTCTAATAATGCAGTATTTAATTTTAATAGGGTATATGGCTTAAGTAGGGGTAAAAATACCATCTCTATCTCTACTAAGGGAGGTAAAGATATTTATGATTACCTGAGCATGGTGGTAGATATGCCGGAGGCTAATATCAGTAGAACCTATGCTGTATATACTAATACGCCCAATTATACAGAGCGCAATTTCGATATTGAAGTCCCTATTGGTGTTACGTATTTAAACCTCATCTTAAATTATAACACGCAGAACAATCAGCGTATATACATCTCAGGAATTAAGATAAAGGCGCAAAAGAAGCCTTCGTTTAGGGCAGCTGTTATAAAAAGAGTAGCGCATGAAGCGTTTAAACCTGTTATGCTATCCGATTTTGCAGCTTGTAATGGCTTTACTCCTGCGCAATTGCAATTCGCGATCCTTAGGGCTCCTGTTCATTTGCAAACAAGTTTAGTAGGTTTGCGCGAGCTTCATATTATGCCTAAAACAAATCGTTTTTGGGTAGGCTCAGATTCTATGCAAGTGCGTGTGCGAGCACCAGATAATACGGCAGATACGGCTTGGGTGTATTTTCTATCTGACTTAGGAAAGGTTTGTAAAGATGCGTTTGTGCCGCTTTCTATCAATAGAGATTCTGTAAATGATCAATCTTATTTGTGGAGCGCAATTCCTAATGATCCGCTATTATCGCCAAATAATGCGGCTAAAGTTTGGGTAAGACCTGTCGCTAATACGCGCTATGCTGCAAACATCACTTTCAAAAATGCAAGTTCTAGAAGAGATTCTGTTCTAGTAGAAGTTTTACCTAGTAAGTTGGTTTGGGGTACTTACGATAAAAAACATTTTGGTTCAAACAATAGCTTAAGCTACACGCTAAATTACCCGGAGCACATGAACGTTTGGGTTTATTCTTACCCTGGCAGCAATGCCGAGGTAGAAATAAATAATAAGACTGTTACCATAACCAAACCTGCTGGTTTCTCGGGTGTATTAGAAACAGAATTGTATATAAGCTCTCCAACTTGCGATGCCACCATACATACGCTTGCTAGCAGCACGTTCCCAACATCACTGGCGCAACTAGAAAAATCTAATACCTTGCTCGTTTATCCTAATCCCACAAACTCTTGGCTGAACCTAAGTGGCTTGGAAAATGGTACTTGGAAATGTATGGTATATGATTTAAAAGGTGAGCTAATTTTGGAGTCGGAATGTTTGGTAGAGAATAAAATAGCTCAGAAATTATGTCTGGATTCGGTAAAAAGCGGAATTTATATATTAAAAATTCAGTCTGAAAATCAGATTTTTACGACTAAGATTATAAAAAACTAGAATTTTTTTTATAAAAATCAAACAAAATTAAAATAAGCTCGTTTAATTTGCTGAGTGAGTTAATTTTCATAATTGAGGTTGCGAAAGCAGCACGAGGGGCCCCTTGAGTAAGGGCCCCTTTTTTTTTTGTTTCCCGCAGATTTCGTTGTTTCCCGCAGATTTCGCTGAGGACCGCAGATTTATTATTGCCTGCGGGTTTTTTGTTTCCCGCAGATTTCGCTGAGGACCGCAGATTTATTATTGCCTGCGGGTATTTTGTTTCCCACAGATTTCTTTGTTTCCCGCAGATTTATTATTGCCTGCGGGTGTTATTATTTTCCGCAGATTTTTTGTTTTAGGATTTTTCGAATTTCGGATTTCGGATTTCGAATTTTAAAAAAAAAAGCCATCTGTTTTCACAGATAGCTTTTTTGAGGTCCCGAGCGGATTCGAACCGCTGTAGAAGCTTTTGCAGAGCCTTGCCTAGCCTCTCGGCCACAGGACCATTTTTTTTGGGTCAGCAAATATAGGTTTTTTTTGTAGGAGGTCAATATATTTCATTATTTTACTTTTTATTATTGTTAATCTTAAGCATTTAATTTTATTTTTGCATTCTCGGGATAGGAGAAAACATCTAATTTAAACAAATTAATAATAAAACAGAAAATGAAAAAAGTATTAGTAATAGCAGCAAGTGTATTTGTTTTTGCATCGTGCGGAGGTAATTCAAAACCTTCAGAACCAAGTGCAGATTCTTCGCAAGCAGCACCGGTAGAGAATGCAGAGGTAACTGCAAGTTTTTATGGAGAGAAAATTACTCCAGATAGTGCCGTGTCGGTTGCAGAATTAGCAAATCTGATGGGTGATAAAGCAGAGATGAATATTAAAATTACAGGCGAAATTTCAGACGTTTGTCAGAAAAAAGGTTGTTGGATGGAAATCAAAAATCCAGCTGGAGAGCCTGTACGTGTTACCTTTAAGGATTATGGTTTCTTTATGCCAAAAGATGCTTCTGGCAGAACTGCTATTATGGATGGTATAGCAAAAGTTGAGGTAACAAGTATTGCAGATTTAAAAGAGTATGCCAAAGATGCTGGCGAAGATAAGGCCGCTATCGAAGCTATTAAAGAACCTAAGAAAGAATTGGTATTTGAAGCTAAAGGTGTTATTTTAAACTAATTTATAATTATTCAGTTGAGGCTCATTTTTTCATCAAAAATGAGCCTCTTTTATTTTAAAAATATGATAAAGAAAATATTTTTTTTAGGGTGTATTACATCGTTAACATTGGCAATATCTTGTTCTAATGAATCGTCGAAAAAGGAAATAGTAGAACAATCAAAAGAGGATTCGTTGGCTGCATGTTCAAATACCACCATTATGGATCCCAATAATGCAAAGCCAATGGCTCTAATGATGCGTCAAATGGCAGCAAACGCGGATAGTATGAAGCAGAGAATTTTGAGAAATGAGGTGCTGGATTCCTTGCAATTTCCATTCATCAAATTTTATCTGGTTGAACCAACAGATCCTAATGTTTTAGAGCCTAACTTCTTTGAAAAATCTAGGTTACATCAAGCTGCCTATCTCGAGTTGTTTAGGTATCCGAAAGAACAAAAAAAGTATTATAACTTTATGATAGAATCTTGTGTAAGTTGTCATAAAGACTATTGTAGTGGTCCGCTTAAGC
>JAKRSG010000255.1:0-8490 GCA_022402405.1 Bacteroidia bacterium
AAATACTAGGTACTTGGGTATAAGGCAAGTAGCTCTTCTAAAGCCAAAAATAAGACCGACTTACTCAAATTATTTTGATGCAACCCATCACGTACATATTTAACCGGACTAATGCTCCATATTAATTTGAGCTTTGGGTTGATAGCTAACAGCTCTGTTAAAAAGGTTTGGTAATAGCTTACAATTTCGCTTATGGATAAAAGTCGTTTCTGAAAACTTTGGGAAGGCATTTTATGACAATTAGCTACTATTTCTTGAGTAGTATTTAAGGTATAAACATGCGCAGAGCCCCAAGTTAAAAGTATATAATCTGCCTCTTTTATAAATTTACCTAATTGAGCATTTTGTTCATGTATTGTATTTAACAACTCTTCTTTAGAATGCGATTGAAAACTACCATGATGTAACCAAGAATAGAAACGATTTTGATACTCGAAAACATGTTTTTCTACCTCTAACTTATCCGGATGTAAAGCGGTTTTTAAGCCCTGAACCAAACTGATAGGATTAAAAATTATACCATTGGGATTGCTTAGTGTATCAAAAAAATATTTCTCTAATTGTTTACCCATATTGGCGGCAAAACAAGAGCCAACACAAAGTATTTTGTGTTGGTAATCGATTGGGTTTGGGGTAGCATCAAAGGAGTGTATAGTTCTAAATTCCATGTGTCAAAAGTAGTTTATAAATCGTGATTAATCTCAGGTTGGCTTTTGCTGTAATTTTTTATATTTGTGCATTACGCTTTCACCATGAATAAAAAACTGATTTTTCTAAGCTTTATTTACTTGAGTTTTATGGCTTGCAAAAAAGATGCAAATCAGTCGGAAACACCCATAAACACACCAGTTGAAAACCCGAAATCCATTTTTGAAATGCGTGTTCCAAGCGGCTTTAACTTCCAAAACAATGTTCCTATTTCTCTAAACCTTACCCTTTTAAATGCACAAGACAAACCAGGTAAAAATGTATTTGTAACCCTGCATTCTGGGCTGCCTGCGGAGGGAGGCATATTATTATTTACTGGAAAATTAGATGTCAATGGTAAAATATCTATTAACATGGAAGTACCAGGTTACATAAAAGATTTGGTTTTAAACTCATCCCTATTAGGAATTCCAGAAGATATTTTGATACCTGTTCAGGCGGGAGTAAAAAACCTGTTTGTAGGCGGCTCCAATCCGCAATGGGTTAAAACAATAGAAGATTTCAATTTTGGTTCAGGCCCATTTCTTCAAAAGAGTGTAAGTAAATATTCTCAGAATGCACTGCCTTTGGGCTGGAATAGCAATGGAGTTCCCAATAATCTGGTTAACCCAAGAGATGTTGTAAGTAATGACTTAATAAATAATATTTGGGCTACCCTCCCATCGCGCGTTTCTGTTGCTATTAACAGACCAGAATTATTAAACGACAATATTACAAAACGAACTATTACTCTTACCCAAGCTGCTGATGTTTGGATAACTTTTTTAACAGAAGGTGCAGGCTATAGAAACACACTTTTTTACTACAAATATCCAAGTAATAATCCGCCAAGTACTGCTGCGGCTATTGATTCATTGTATTTAGTTTTTCCTAATGCTTCATTGAACAATTCTGGAGGCGGACTATTAACAGGCGATAAAGTATTTTTAGGCAGAATTGGAGCCGATACTACCATTGCTTTTGGCATAGCAGCTAATGGTTTTAATGCGAGTAATGCAACATTGGGCGCAGGATTTGGATTTTTATATGCGCATAAAAACTTTAATCCAGAACCCGATCCAAGTCTTAAGCAACATATGGTTTTATTGAGAGACCCTGCAACGAGCAGATTTATTTTTGGCTTTGAAGATATATTGAGAACCTCTTCTGGTTGCGATCACGACTTTAACGATGTATTGTTTTATACTACAACTGCACCAGCAACAGCTGTAAAAATAGACAGCATTGCATTGTTAACCCCAGCCACAGATGCAGACGGTGATGGCGTAAATGATGCAGACGATGCCTATCCAAATGATCCTGCCAGGGCATTTAATAATTATTATCCCGGCTTGAACCAATACGCCACAGTAGCTTATGAAGACTTATGGCCATATTATGGAGATTATGATTTAAATGATGTGGTGATGGACATAAATTACCAATTGGTAAGCAATGCACAAAACCAAGTAAAAGATGTGATTGGCTCGTATGTTTTACGCGCCAGTGGCGGACAAATTGAGCATGCCTTTGCGGTGGAGTTTCCTGCCAATGCTAGTAATATAAACAGCTTGAGTGGTGGTATTTTAGAGAACGGGCATACATTAGCTGTAGTAAAAGTATTTGAGAATATACGTTCGGTTCAGGCCAGATGGAATACCATACCTTCTGAACCCTATGCAGATACTGTTTTTAGACAAATTAGATTTAGCTTAACCAATCCGATTGCCCTCAACACCTTTGGTATTGAGGCCTACAATCCATTTATTTGGGGCACCTCTATTGGAAATAACAGAGGCATGGAAATACATTTACCGGGGAAAAAACCTACTGCATTGGCCAATGCAAGTTACTTTGGTACAGGCGATGATAGAACCAATATAGGTCTGAACCAATATTACGTGAGCAAAAATAATTTGCCTTGGGCCATATTAACCCCTCAACGTTTTGATTACCCTATTGAGAAAGCCGATATTGTAACGGCACACTTAAAGTTTGCAGCTTGGGCTCAAAGCGGTGGAGCATTATTTTCTGATTGGCATCAAAACAAATCTGGCTATAGAAATAATGCTAATATCTATGTGAAACCTTGATGAATTATGAATTATGAATTATGAAGTATGAATTATGAATTATGAATTATGAAAAAGGCTTTCATTCATACTTCATAATTCATAATTCATAATTATTTAAATAATGAATTCGCTTTTGAACATTTCGTAATGCGGGCTTACGCAGAAGATAGGCACATTACCTGTATCGTTCACGATTTGTTGAGCGTAGGTTTCGATGATGTACTCGCGGATCGACTTATCGTTTTCTTGCTGAGTCATAATCATGATTAAATCGGCCAATTGAGTTTCTGCAAATTCCAATGTTTTGCGAGCAAAATCATCATCATCCTCTAAAATGGTAGTGGTATGTTTAACTCCATTTTCATCGAAGATTCCTTCTATTTGTTTGATATTAGCATTGAGTTTGATATTCAAAAATTCGTCGCTAATCTTATAAGTTAAGATATGAATAGTAGCATTGTAGGCCTTACCTAAATGAATAGCCCATTTTACCTTTTGCTTAGACTCTTTTGATAAATCTAGAGGGAAAACGATATTCTTGTATGCATTAGGATTTTTATCTGTTTTAACAACAATAACAGGCGTGCTGCTATAGCTTATTACTCTACTTGCGTTACTACCAATTACACGTTCAACACCAGATGCGCCATGCGTTCCCATGATAATGCAATCGCAACCAAATTCTTCGGCAGTTTCGATAATGGTTTTGTAGATTTTACCGCTTCTAACTTCAGTGATACAGTTAATACCAAAAGATTTTTTGATTTCTTCTGCCTTTTCTTTTAGTCGGCCCATCATAGCTTCTTTAGCCAGATTGTCTTTTGTTTCGTTTTTGCTAAAGCTAAAAATATTGCTGAGGAAATCCTCCTCCAGAATGCTAAGTAAAATCAAATCGTTATCGAAATGTTTGGCTACTTGAGCAGCATGTAAAAGAGCGTTGTGAGAAATCTCCGAGAAATCTACAGGCACCAACATGATATTTTTTTTGTTTTCCATAAAATATGAACTTGATATTTTTGATTGCAAAGGTAATTGTTTTAATTAGCAGTAAAGTACAATAATATTAAATGTCGGATAAAATTCAAGAGAGTGAGTTAATATTGAATGCGGATGGTTCCGTATATCACCTAAATTTGTTGCCTGAAGACTTGGGCGAAACGGTTCTATTAGTAGGCGATCCCGACCGAGTGCCGGAGGTTTCGAAGCATTTTGATAGGCTTGAAATAAGCAAGCAAAAAAGGGAGTTTATCACCCACACAGGATACCTTGGTTCAAACCGAATAAGTGTAATTTCTACGGGTATTGGAACTGATAATATCGACATTGTTTTGAATGAATTGGATGCTTTGGTGAATGTAAATTTGCAAACCAGAGAAATAAAATCCGGGAAACGCGAATTAAATTTGATTCGTGTTGGAACCAGCGGTGCCCTGCAAGCAGAAATACCAGTAGATAGCATTTTAGTTTCTTCTCACGGATTAGGCCTTGATCATTTACCTTGGTATTATGAGGTTGAACCAGACTTTTCGGTTTCCAATTTTGGTGAGGCTATCGGACTTAATTTTTTAAAACCCTATTTATATAAGTCGGATGAGAGTTTATTAAACCAATTTGATGCAAGAAGTATAAAAGGCATAACAGCTACTTGTAGCGGATTTTACGCTCCACAAGGCAGGAAATTAAGGGCCAATAATCGGTCTGAGAAGTTGATAGAAACATTGCAAAAACTAGAGTTACCAATGGGAAAGGTAACCAATTTTGAAATGGAAACCGCCGCCATATTGGCTTTAAGTAAATTATTTGGATTTAAAGCTATTGCTGTTAATGCTATCGTTGCTAACAGAATTACTCATAAATTTAGTTCTGAACCACATAAAACAATCGAAAAAACCATATTATATACATTAGAATCATTATCCTAAACTATGAAACAAACTACCCCTGATTTGCTATTTCAAATAGCCATAAAAATGGTGCCCGGCATTGGCGATGTGCTCATCAAAAATTTGATAAGTTACTGCGGAAGTGTAGAAGGAATTTTCAAAGAAAAGAAAGGTAAACTGCTAAAAGTACCCGGTATTGGCGAGGTTTTGGCTGAGAACATCGCTTCTTTTAAAAACTTTAATTGGGCTGAAAAAGAAATTGAATTCATTGAAAAACACCAGATACAAACCTATTTTTATTTAGACGAAAGCTATCCATATAGATTGCGTGATATTGCCGACGCCCCTACTCTATTATATGGCTTGGGGAATTTTGATTTAAACGCTACTCGCATAGTGGGCATAGTAGGCACGCGCAAAGCCAGCGATTACGGTAGAACCTTTACTCAAGAGCTGGTAAACGAATTAAAGGAACATCATGTGGAGGTGGTAAGCGGACTTGCCATGGGTATTGATGGCATTGCTCATAAAGCCTGTGTGCAACATCAAATTCCTAATATTGGCATCTTGGCTCATGGCCTCGATAGAATTTATCCTAGTCAGCACCAATCTCTAGCCAAAAAAATGATAGAATGCGGAGGCTTATTAACAGAATTTCCTAGCAAGACCAATCCCGATAGAGAAAATTTTCCTAAGCGAAACAGAATTGTGGCAGGCTTAGCAGATGTGTTGGTACTGCCAGAAACAGCCATTAAAGGAGGCGCGCGCATTACCGCCGAAATTGCCTTTTCGTATAATAAAGAAATCATGGCGGTACCGGGTCGTGTTAGCGATTATTACTCTCAAGGATGCAATTATCTTATACAAGATCAAAAAGCCCACATGATAACCTGTGCGGCAGATTTAATAGCACTTATGGGTTGGGAACAAAAACCATCGCATGCACCCAAAATAGATTTGTTTAGTCAGCTCTCCGAAACAGATGCCAAGCTGGTACAGTTTATTCGAGATAAAGTAAAAATTGGCTTAGATGAAATGGCCTTTGAACTGCAAATAGACCCGGGTAGCTTAGCACTACAATTGTTAGAGCTAGAATTCTCGGGCTTAGTAAGGTCGTTGCCCGGCAAAGTGTTTGAGATAAGTTAATTATTTCTTAGCTTATTTAAGTAGATATTTTTGCATCTTCGTAACCATTTTAGAGATATGAGTTTATCAAGAAAAAGCATTTTATTTATTCTGGTTGCGCTTTTTTTAGCACCACCTTTTATTCTGGCTGAACCAAAACCCAAAAAGGTTAAACGTCCGAAAAGAATAATTTTTCTTATTGGAGACGGCATGGGTTTGGCGCAAATTTCGGGTGTAATGGTTAACTATGCCGGACAAAATTCGTTTGAGAGATTTCCTGTAATAGGCTTAAGTAAAACGGCATCGGCAGATAATTACGTAACAGATAGTGGCGCCGGAGCTACTGTTTTCTCTATTGGAAGAAAAGCTAAAAATGGTGCCATTGGAGTAGATAGTGCAGAACAAAAACAAGCTTTATTATATACTATAGCTAAATCAAAAAAATGGGGTACTGCTGTGGTGGCTACCTCATCTATAACCCATGCTACGCCTGCTTCGTTCTATGCGCAAGTACCAAGCAGAAAAATGGAAGAAGAAATTGCTGAATCCTTGTTGAACCAAAACTGTGATATAGCCATTGGTGGTGGAAGTAAATTTTTTATCAATAGAAAAGATGGTAAAAATATTTTCTCCGGCTTGAACCAATTGGGATATGTCACCAAAAACGATACTGTTTTAACGCCTATCGATGCTCCCAAATTTGTGTATACACTTGCCAACAATGGACTCAAAACAATGAGTGAAGGTCGTGCCGACTTACTAAAAAAATCATCGGTGTTGGTTCAGACCAACTTGGTAAAATATTACAAGAACTCGATAGTAATGATTGAGGGATCGCAGATAGACTGGGGCGGACATGATAATGATTATGAATATATGAAAGCCGAATTACTAGATTTTAATGAGGTAATAAATGAAGTGTTAGACTGGGCTGCTAAAGATAAAAACACCTTGGTAATTGTAACGGCCGACCATGAAACGGGGGGCTTAAGTTTATTAGAAGACAAGCAAAACCCGATGCAATTTAAACCACATTATTCTACCAAAGGGCATAGTGGCATAATGGTGCCTGTTTTTGCATACGGACCAGGTGCAGAATTGTTTGGAGGTATTTACGAAAACACCTCCATTTTTAACAAATTAGTATATTTAATTACCGGAAATGAATCTACCAAATGATCTTAATACCTGGCTGCTACCTATAATCTTAATAGGCTTAGCCATTGCACTCGTTTATTTTATTCTGCCTAAGTTATTTAAAAATTACAGCCTAGAGAAAGGCATAAAATTAGTGCTTCTGTATGCAGTAATGATTTATTTGAGCGTAGATTTTTATAAGCAAGAAAAGTATGGATATATCGTATTCTTTGCGGTAGGAGCTATTATGTTTACCTATTTAAGTTTTATAGCAAAGAAAAAAGAGTAATTACTTTTTGCAAAGTTTCATTAGGTCTTTAAAGTCGCCTTTAAATACGTTAAAATCTACATTACCTCTTATACCTTTAACTTTACCGCTTTCATTATGTTGCCAGAAATGCCAGCTTTTAGTTAAACGATTAAGATCGTCGGTGGCATAATGAGCAATCCAAAGTGGATATTCTTCAAACTCTTTTCCTCTAAAATAATTTTTATAAAAAGAGTAACTAGTATAAAGAATAGGTTTTACGCCGTAATGTTTTTCTGCTAATACTAACCAACGCTTAACACTTTTCTTTAATTTAGCAGGAGAAGTACTTCCGCGCAATTCTACATCTAATACAGGAGGTAAATCTTCACGATCTAACTTTACAATACTTTTAAACAGATTAAATTGTTCGTCGGCAGTAAGGTGTGGTCTAAAGAAATGATAAGCTCCTCTGAGCATATTTATATCCTTTGCATTTCTCCAATTTTCTTGAAAGTAATTATCGCGAAGGGTTCTACCTTCGCTTGCTTTTATGAAGGCAAACGAGATACCGATGTCATTAGAAGTATGTTCGCTTACCGACTCCCAATTAATTCTACCTTGGTGACGAGAAACGTCGATTCCGTGTACTTCATAATCGGGCGGCAACCATATTCCGAAACCAGGGAAATGGGCTTTTGAGGATTTTTTGGTTAGGCTAAAAGCGTTAAAAGGTGGATAACCAGTTAAGGCAATAGCTATCATAGCAACCACTGCTATCGAAATTCCTCCTATTAAAACTTTTTTCTTTATCATTGTTATAAATTATCAATTTACAAATGTAGCGCAATTATAAAACAAGTTTCCTTTTTATGCGCAATTTGTGTGGGTAAATGTGTGTATTATCCAGTTTACACTACGCACTATTCGGCAATTAAATGCTTGCTAATTAAAGTGATTAACGCACAAAAAAAATATTCAGTGTATGCGACTTATTTTTTTCCTTGAGATATATTAATAGAATCAAGATAATTTCTAATAGCAAAAATCGATTCCAAACGCGGCAAAATCAGTGTATTAGAATTTTTCTAATGAATTTTCTTTGAATACAATTTCTAATTTTTATATTTGCAGCCCTTTATGGCGGGATAGCTCAGATGGTTAGAGTCCCGCTTGAATCGCGGGAATTCATAACCATCCAGAATAACACTGTAAATGTTAAATTATGGCGGGATAGCTCAGATGGTTAGAGTCCCGCTTGAATCGCGGGATAAACTCCGGATTCATAACCATCCAGAATAACACTGTAAATGTTAAATTATGGCGGGATAGCTCA
>JAKRSG010000255.1:8590-9780 GCA_022402405.1 Bacteroidia bacterium
GATGGTTAGAGCGTAGGATTCATAACCCTAAGGTCGGCAGTTCGATTCTGCTTCCCGCTACATGTAAAGCTGCCTCGGGCAGCTTTTTTTTTTGTAAAACGCTGCGTAGGATTAATATCCACCGGCTGGCGGACGGCAGTTCGATTCTGCTTCCCGCTACAAACAAAAAAAGTCGTCATTATTGACGACTTTTTTTGTTCTACTAATTAATCTATGGAAGCAAATTTTCTTCCATTCATACTTCATAATTCATACTTCATAATTCATAATTCATAATTCATAATTCATAATTCAAACTACTTCCCAATTTCAACAAGTTTTAAGTATTGGTACTGGTCTCCTACTTTTAAGCGCACTAAGTAAATTCCACTACTAGCATTGTAATCGCCAGAAACAAATGGATATTCATGAGTTCCGGCGGCGGTAACTTTTGGTTCAGCCAGAGTGCTTATTAACCGGCCGCTCATATCGTAAATATCTAGGCCAATTTCTTGGGTTTCGGTGGTTGTTAATGATATGGTGCTACTTCCTATAAACGGATTAGGATATGCGGTAAAGCTAATTCTACCCGAAGCTATGTATTTGCTTATGCTTACCGTAGTCATATTTACATCCGTGCTGGTGGTGTTACCACATCCTTTGAGTGTTTTGGCCAATAATGTTACGGTATACGTGCCGTTAGATGCATAGCTGTGAGTTGGCGAATACTGGGTGCTTGAATCACCGTCGCCAAAGTACCACTTGCATTGTAAATTTGGTTCAGACGGAGTAAATGTAACCGCGCCCATAGATTGAGATGTAGTGAAAATGGCTGTTGGATTTGGATTAACCGCTACCTCTTTTACAGCATATGCAGCGCAGCTAGAACCCAATAACGAATCGTATAAATATACATATCCTGTTCCTGGAACATCCCAACTAATAGTTGCCATCGAAGTTCCTTGTCCGCTTATAACAGTACCTCCCAATGCTCCCCACATGTAAAATTTATTGGCAGCAGGTATGGTTCCATAATTGGTTATAGCATCTGCACATAAACTGTTAGCACCACTTATAATGGCAGTTGGTTTATCGGTAACGGTAACTACTAATGGTAGCGAAAATCCGCTACATCCTGTTGTGTTTACACTATCAAATACTCTAACAGATCCTGTGCCCAAAAAGCCCCAAGCCACCACTATGCTCGATGT
>JAKRSG010000256.1 GCA_022402405.1 Bacteroidia bacterium
ATGCGAGAGTTTTTGCATGTAGATGATTTAGCTAAATCTGTTGTATTTGCATTGGAAAATGTGTTGCCAGATAATTTATACAATGTAGGTACAGGCTTAGATTTAACTATAAAAGACTTAGCCTTATTGATTCAAAAAATTGTAGGCCATAGCGGTGAGATAATTTGGGATAGTGAAAAGCCTGATGGCACACCTAGAAAATTAATGGATGTATCTAAACTACATATCTTGGGATGGAAGCACGAAATTGAATTAGCTGACGGGATTAAAAGTACCTATGAGTGGTATTTAAATAATATTGAAAACATTAAAGAAGTAAAATTAGCATGAGCAAAGTAGCATTAATAACAGGCATTACAGGCCAAGACGGCGCCTATTTAACAGAATTACTTTTATCGAAAGGGTATTTTGTGCATGGAGTGAAAAGAAGAAGTAGTTTGTTTAATACAGACCGTATTGATCATTTATACCAAGACCCACATGATAAAAATTTGCGTTTAAAACTACATTATGGTGATTTAACAGATAGCACCAATTTAATACGCATTATTCAAGAAACGCAGCCCGATGAAATTTATAATTTGGCCGCGATGAGTCATGTGCATGTTAGTTTTGAAACACCCGAATATACTGCCAATGCGGATGGAATTGGTACCTTAAGAATTTTAGAAGCCATTCGTATTTTAGGCTTAACCCATAAAACGAAAGTATATCAAGCTTCAACCTCTGAGTTATACGGGTTGGTTCAAGCAGTGCCACAAAGTGAAACCACGCCATTTTATCCACGTTCTCCTTATGCAGTAGCAAAAATGTATGCTTATTGGATTACAGTTAATTATAGAGAAGCTTATGGTATGTTTGCATGTAATGGAATTTTGTTTAATCATGAAAGTCCGTTAAGGGGTGAAACCTTTGTTACTAGAAAAATTACCCGTGCTGCATCCAAAATTGTTTTGGGTATGCAAGAAAAATTATACCTTGGTAATTTGAATGCCCGCAGGGATTGGGGTCATGCCAAAGATTATGTAGAAGCTATGTGGTTAATTTTACAACAAGAAAAGCCAGAAGACTTTGTAATAGCAACAGGTGTTACTACTACTGTTCGCGATTTTGTAAAAATGACCTTCGCCTATCTTGGTGTTGCTTTAAAATTTGAAGGAGTAGAAGAACATGAGGTAGGAAAAGTTGAAAGTATAAATTTAGCAAAGCAAAAGGAATTGGGTATTCCAAATTGTGAGTTGAAAGAAGGCGATGTTTTGGTTATGGTAGATAAAAAGTATTACCGTCCAACTGAAGTTGATTTGCTGATTGGCGACCCAACAAAATCGAATGAAAAATTGGGATGGAAACCCAAATATGATTTACAAGCATTGGTAAATGATATGATGCAAAGTGATTTGGAATTGATGAAGAAAGACCAATACTTAAAGCATAAAGGCTATAAAGTTTTAGGACAGTATGAATAGTAATACATATGTTTTATTAATGGCAGGAGGTCTGGGTAGCAGATTTTGGCCTAAAAGCAGAGAAACTTATCCTAAACAATTTATTGATATATTAGGGACAGGGGAATCATTATTACAACAAAGCGCTGCAAGATTTAAAGGAATTTGTGAAATTAGAAATATGTTTGTGTTAACCAATGTGAGCTATAAGGATTTGGTTAAAAAACAATTACCTGGAATGCCTGATGAAAATATTTTGTTGGAACCATCCAGAAACAATACGGCTCCTTGCATAGCATATGCCACCTATAAAATATTCTCAATTAATCCTAATGCCAATATTGTAGTTTCTCCTTCTGACCATTTAATTTTAAAAGAGGAGGAGTTTAGGAGAAAAATTTATCAGGCATTGGCTTTTGCTTCAAATAATGAATCCCTTATAACCCTTGGAATAAATCCAACTAGACCTGATACAGGCTATGGTTATATTCATTATCAATCCGATAAAAATGAATTGTATAAAGTAAATAAATTTCTTGAAAAACCAATATTGGAACATGCAATAAAATATGTGGAATCTGGAGAATATTTGTGGAATGCAGGGATTTTTATTTGGAACGTAAAGTCGATTATTAGTGCATTAGAGGAATATTCACCACAAATTGCAAATATATTCAGTGGGGGTATAGACATATATGGAACGAATAAGGAAATTGAATTTATAAATGAAAACTATCCACTAAGTCCTAATATTTCCATAGATTATGCTGTAATGGAAAAAGCCACCAATGTATATACCATTCCTGCTTCAATTGGTTGGTCTGATTTGGGGACTTGGGCCTCATTATATGATATTATGCCCAAGGATGATGATGGAAATGCTATTAATACGAAAAAAGTTATTTTATCAGATTCACAAAACAATATGATTCATTTGCCAAATGATAAAGTGGCTTTCATAAAAGGATTACAGAATTATATTGTAGTGGATGATGGTAAAGTTTTGGTTGTAGTGCCTAAGAACGATGAGCAAAATATTAAACTATGGAGTAAAGAAGTGATTGATTATTTTGGGAGAGAATATTGTTAAAACAATGGAATTAATTTTTGAAACAACGAAAAAAAATCTATTAGATTATAAATTGCAAGTTGTTGCTAGCGATTTTAATCGCCCTTGGGGAGGCTTCTTTGTAATAGACGAAAACCAAGCGCAAGTATTTGCCAATGTGTTTTTAAATGGAATGGATGTTAGTGCTCTTAAAATTAGTGGGAAATTAAGTCCGAAAATTTTATTAGTAAAACCTAACACAAGGTTGTCTTGGCAATACCATCACAGACGTGCCGAATTGTGGCGCGTAATTGAAGGAAAGGTAGGCATTGTTAGAAGTGAGACGGATGAAGAAAAAGAGCCAGAGATATTAGAAAAGTTTGATAAAGTTTATCTTAAGCAAGGGCAAAGACATCGTTTACTTGGTCTAGACAACTGGGCAATAATTGCCGAAATATGGCAACATACAGACCCAAATAATCCTTCGAATGAAGAAGATATTGTGCGTGTGCAGGATGATTATGGAAGATAGAAAAGAATTGAAAATATGTAAAATAAATCCCGAAGCCATAAAACATCGGTTGAAAAAAAATCCCAAGTACCCTGTGTATTTGGGATTTTTTTTGATAATTTGTGTGAATACCCCTAAAAATTAATCTCCATAATCTCCTATAATCAGTGTAATCTGCGTGAAAAGAAATCAACCTGAAATTGCACTCATACTATTAAAGTACTTTATTTGCTAAAAAAAGATTGAACTTGAACGATATTACATTTAAGGTAATTGGCAAAGGCCACATAGGAAAACGGCACGCAGCAATAATTGAAGAGTTAGAAGCTATAAGCGAGAGCCGAGAAGACCTCGTTCACCGTAGCTCTAGCTTAGGTGAGGAGAATTCAGGTATTGGTCAGGACTATGTCCTACCAAATAACCTAAACAAACCTGCAAACCAACCAACAAACCAACCAAACGGTCAGAAGCCAGAAGCCAGCTGCCAGAAGCTTATTACCGTTCTCGCCACTCCTAACAACCTCCACTGCACCCAAGCTATCGAAGCGCTCAAAGCTGGTAGTCATGTGCTGATAGAAAAACCTATGGGACTAAAAGCTTCCGAGTGCCGCGAAGTAATAGAAGTAGCCAAGCAAATGAACAAAAAAATCTTCTGCGTGATGCAAAATCGCTTTTCGCCGCCGAGTAAATGGCTGAAAGAATTGATTGGTTCAGGCCGATTGGGGAAGATATACCAGGTGCAGGTGAATTGCTTTTGGAATAGAAATGAGGAGTATTACAAGCAAAGCAAATGGAAGGGAACATTGGAACAAGATGGCGGTACTTTGTTTACGCAGTTTAGTCATTTTGTAGATACCCTGTTGTGGCTGTTTGGAACCGTGAAACCCGTGTATGCGCGTTTTAATAATTTTAATCATCCGTACATAGAATTTGAAGACAGTGGTTTTTTTGCCTTCGAGATAGAGCAAGGTGGTGTGGGTACCTTTAGTTACAGTACTTCCGCATACGAGCAGAATTTGGAGAGTAGCATTACCATCTTGGCCGAGCATGGAACCGTGCAGGTAGGAGGGCAATACATGGAGAAAGTACTCACCTGCCGCATTAAAGATTACCAAATGCCTGAGCTAGAACCACCCATGCCACCCAACGATTACGGCACCTACAAAGGCAGCGCCAGTAATCACGCCTACGTGTATCAAAATATACTAGACGTATTTGAAGGCAAAGCAGAAATTGCATGTAAGGCTGAGGAAGGATTGAAGGTAGTGGAGTTGATTGAAGAGGTATATAGATTTCGGAGTGAATTTCTTATTTCACGCAGATTACTCGGATTTTAGGAGATTACGGAGAGGAATTTTAAGGAGGAAGCATGCAGACAAATTTTTTGTGTAACAAAAAAAACAAAAAAATCTCCGTAATCTGCGTGCCAAAAATCTCCTAAATCCGCGTGAAAATAAAAAGCAAAGTATGAAAAACTATTTTAATCATGAAACCGCCATTATCGATGAGCCATGTGAGATTGGTAAAGGTACCAAGATCTGGCATTTCTCTCATTTAATGTCGGGCGCCGTGATTGGCGAGAACTGCAATATTGGTCAGAACGTAGTGGTATCTCCTGGCGTGGTATTAGGCAATGGAGTAAAAGTGCAGAACAACGTAAGCATCTACACAGGCGTAATCTGCGAAGACGACGTGTTTTTAGGTCCGAGTATGGTATTTACGAATGTTATTAATCCAAGATCATTCATAAACCGCAAAGAAGAGTTTAAACAAACCATAGTGCGCAAAGGTGCCAGCATTGGAGCCAACGCCACCATTATCTGCGGCAACGAAATAGGCGAATACGCCATGATAGGTGCTGGGGCGGTTATTACTAAGTCGGTACCCGCTTATGCGCTTATGGTGGGTAATCCTGCGAGGCAGATTGGATGGGTGAGCAGGAGTGGAGAGCGATTGGTTTTTGATGAGAATGGAGTTTGTGAGTTAGATGAGAGATATGTGCTTAAGGAGGGTGTTTTGGAAGTTTCACGCAGATTACACTGATTTTAGGAGATTAAGGAGATTATTTTTTTCTTTCACGCAGATTACACTGATTTTAGGAGATTAAGGAGATTGTTTTTTTCTTTCACGCAGATTACACTGATTTTAGGAGATTACGGTGAGAGTTTTTTTTGTTGATAGAGGAGAGAGGAGGCTTGCCTCCAAACTTTTGTGTAACAAAAAAAGAAAAATCTCCGTAATCTGCGTGGCAAAAAAATCTCCGCAATCCGCGTGAAATAAAATCATACATCTAAGATAAAACACTCCCTAAAACACCCCAGATATCAAAGATATTCCAGAGTTTTGCAGGTACTATGGAAATAAATGATTTAACCTATGCTGTTCGCGGCTGTTTGTTTAGGGTACACACCCAATTAGGACCCGGATTATTGGAGAGTATTTATGAAGAAGCCTTGGCTTTTGAATTTAATAAGAACCATATTCCTTTTAAAACACAAATAATGTACCCCGTATATTATGATGAGATAAAGTTAGACAAAGAGTTTAAACTGGATATGTTAATAGATAATCAGTTAATAATAGAACTGAAATCTGTAGATGTATTAAGTCCGGTGCATTATAAGCAACTGCTTACATACCTTAAGATTACCAGGTTGAAGATTGGTTTGTTGGTTAATTTTAATGTAGAAAATATGCAATCTGGAATTAATAGAGTAGTTTATAAATTATAATTACGCAGCAAAACTAGCAAGCCAATAAGCGGACTATACAATAATGTTCCTAATACCAAGTGCAAATGATGATTGAGTATGTTGTTTGTTAGGAGGAGGTAGAAGTGGATGAACAACAAAGGAAGCAGGATACATAAAATAACGTTAAATTCTTTAGGCTCTATCCATATATAAATTATCCATAATAATCCAACAAAGCGTATTCCCTTATTAACCCAAAACCCCCAGAAATTATCTTCTCTTAGTGTATAAAAACCTTCTTCATTATTCTCTAATGTGAGGAAATCGAAGTTTTGTAGGGAGAAATGGAGGAGGATGAGGCTTAGAGAAAGAGAAAGGGAAAGAGAAAGAGGTTTTGGGAGTTGTTTCATGGGGTTTGAGATTTAGTTCGGTTCATCCAAAATACCATGATGGCGAAGGCTAACAAATACAAGCTGGCGGGGAATAGGTACTCGTGGAAGAGTGCAAAATATGTTGGGGCAAAGCGTTTAATTTGGATAAGCGCTGATAGTCGGGCGAGGTTGGCTGCGAAGAGCAAGGACATAGATGCTGGGATGAGCCACAGGTAATCTTTGGCTTTGCCTGGTATTGCGAATAGAAAGGCCAGCAAACAACAGAATATACTAATGGCATTGCAGGCTTCGGATATACGCAAGATGCCCTTTTGGTTCAGGCATAACAATACATAATCTTGTTGTGGAGGCAGTTGTGTGCTTCCTTCTTTAAATAAGGCACTCACACATTTGGCTGTTATGATGGTCACCACATCTGACGCATCTTTGTAGCTGGATAAATAAACAGTATACAAGCCTTGCAGGCATAAGTATAGCAACAAAAAACGAGGTATAAATAAGGGTTTCATAGTGATGCAAATATAGTATTGTGTTTGAGGAATCAATGCCCTTGCAGGAGGTTTGGAAGCAGCTCCGCTGCTTCCAAACCTCCTGCCTTTACACCAAATAAAACTGTCATCCCGAGCGTAACGCAGTGAAGTCGAGGGACCTCATTGTTTGTAATGCAGGTACCCTAAACAGCATAATTAAAAATATCTGTTAAAATAACTTTATCGTAGAAATACGATTTTTGAGTAGAATTTACTATAAATTCATTCGTGAAATTGGCAGATTAATCGTTACTTTGCTCTGTGAAGAAATCTGCCCAGCTATTTGTCGTTTGTTTCCTTGTGTTCTCTCAAGCTGTGTTGGCTCAGGGCATAAGCAATGTGCGATTGTTGGGTGGCGGAAATGTTATATGCGCGAGGTATAGCAAAACCGTACAGTTCGATACAGCGGGTATAGGAGGAGGCAGCTTTCAAGTGCAAGTTTCGGCCAGCAATGGTAGTTTTGTTACGCCCGTATTCACCCAAAATAGCAGCCTTACCAGCGTTCCCATAACGCTTCCTGCCAGTGTAAGTTCAGGCAATACCTACGCCATACGCGTGGTGCGGCTTAGTCCGAGTCTCTTGTACTCAGACACCCTCAAGAACCTCCAAATTTCCAGTCCCCAAGCCAATTTTTCTTTTAGTCCAAACAATGCTTGTCCGGCCACGCCCGTGGCATTTAGCAACAGCTCAAGCGGCAGCGGCACCCTCAGTTACGCGTGGACATTCAACAACACTTACACATTTGGCGCGCCCAGCGCTAGCACTTTGGCTGAACCAAACGTTCAGTTCAACCCATTTTTTGGCGGAGGTACTATTAGTTACCGGGCCAAGTTGCGCATAACAGATGCCTTAGGATGTGTAGATAGCATGCAGGCAGATGTACAAGTGAGGCAGCGCCCATTGGCTGCTTTGCAAGATTCGAACCTATTTGCTTATCCAGCCTTTTCTAACTGTAGCGGAGCGCCAAGCAGTACTAATCCCAATTTTAGATTAACCGTAAACAATCTTTGTGAAGTAAAATCTACCATAGCTAATATTCAAATTAATTGGGGTCAGGGAGCGCCCCAGAATTTTGCCGGCACCTTTGCGCAGGCTTCCCACGTTTATACCGCTTTGGGAGCTTATAATCTAGTTATTACCGCACAGAACAATAACGGTTGCGTAAGCACCCAGAACTATACCGTAAGCAATCAGGTTTCGCCCACTATTGCCTTGGGCGGTCCCGACAACAAACAAGGCTGTGCACCCTTTAAGTATCCATTTGTATTGAGTAATTACAGCACCAATAACCCGGGCACCTATTACGAAATCGACTTTAACGATGGGAGTCCGAAGTTACGCATAGAAACCCTAAACAACGATACCGTTTGGCATACCTTTGCCACAAACTCATGCAGCAAACCCGGAGGATTTTTTCTGGTGAGGGCTACGGCCTATAACAGCTGCGATAGTGCCAGTGCCACTTTAGGTAATTTTAGAGTATGGACCAAGCCCAGTGCTAATTTTAACATTACGCCCGGAAGCAGCATTTGCGGCGGCGATACAGCCTTTTTTACCAATACCACCACAGCCGCACAATACGGAGTTTCTTGCGCCAATACCACACTATACAATTGGCAATTTACAGGAGGCAGCCTTAGCAGTTCTAGCTTAGTCACGCCGCCACCCGTGATTTACAACGCAGGCGGAGTGTATCCCGTACGATTAATTGCCACCAACCCCTGCGGCAGCGATACCGTAATAAAACAAATTTGCGTACAAGCCGCGCCCGTGGCTAATTTTAGCTATGCCTTTTCGCCAGCTGTGGCATGTAAAGATAACCGACTTGTATTGCAAGATATCTCGAGCACCACCACCGCATGCGGCGCCAGCAATATAAGTTGGAGCCTACGCGATAGTGCCAGCAACGTATTATTACAAGAAGGCATACACTATGATTATGTAGTAGGCAAAGCAGATAGCACTTATGCCGAAATACTCTTTAAACAAAAAGGCACCTATAAATTAAACCTCTTTATACAGAATGCATGCGGCACCGATGATATAGACAGCGTGATACGTATAAACGATATCACCCGCGTTCAATTTGCTGCCGATACCGTGGTTTACTGCGATAGCGCCGTGATAGCCTTTAACGCCATGCCCGCACACAGCCTAAGTTACGACAGTAGTTTTGCACAAGCCATGAGCTATGTTTGGAGCATAAGTCCCAGCAATTATACCTTGGTTCAAGGCACCTTGGGCAGTCGGAACCCACAAATAAAATTTGCCAATACAGATACCCTTCCCAAGATATTTAGGATTATACACAGCGCCAATAACCTTTGTGGCAGCGGTGTTCCCGATACACAATATGTGGTCATAAATCCCAAGCCACGCGTTTTTGTAAACGTTCTGAACCCACTTATTTGCTCAGGCACACAGGCTCAAATTACACTTAGCAGCAGCATTATTGGTGGCGTAAATTATACCTGGCGCGCCTATAGCAATAACCCACAGATAAGCGGTTACAGCTCGCAAACCACGCCCGGTGCCGGATTAATAACACAAACATTACTCAACAACAGCGCCACTACCGATACCGTATTTTACAAGATGGTGGCAATACAACCCAGCAACAGCTGCCAAGGCGATTCCAGCGCACCTGCAACGGTGTTGGTTCAGTCGGCCATAAGCAATAATGTACTAAGCAAAAGCCCTCCTATTTGCGCAGGCGATAGCGCCCCTGTTATAAGCGGAAGTGTAGCCCAAGGCGGCAACGGCGCTTACCGATTTAGATGGCAAAAATGGGATGGCAGCACCTGGCAATACACCTCCGCTGCCGATACCCTCGCAAGCTATTGGCCCGGTTACCCAAGCAGCACCCAATTATACAGAAGAGAGATACGCTCCCAAAACTGCTTAGCATCGCCACCTAGTTTTAGCAACGTAGACACCCTATTGGTGCGGCTCAAGCCCATAGTAGACGTGGGTTCAGACAGAAACAGCTGTACAAACCACGCTCCCTTGGTATTGCACGGAAACCCCGGAGGCGGCATTTGGAGCGGCACGAGCTTACAAGGCAGCAACGGCTTTAATCCAGCAGCAGCAGGCTTAGGATTGCATAGCTTGGTATATGTTTACACAGATACCTTTGGCTGTTGGGGCAGAGATACCCT
>JAKRSG010000257.1 GCA_022402405.1 Bacteroidia bacterium
ATCATCATCCTTTTTGAATTTCTTTAATTTTTTATACAAGAGTTCTTCAAAGTCTGAAAGGTCTGTTATGAAAGTGTCAAGAACCGGTTTAGCATGATGGTCAATAATGTAAAGGTTCTTTAATAGATGTTCTACAATCTCTAATACTACATAGAGTGCTTTTTCTTTGGGGACAGCCATGTCGTGAACACTGTCATTGCCCATGAAACGAACTGCATGAAGTCGTTCTGCTTCCTTTTCAGTAATAAACCTACTTTTAGCCAAGTTGTTGATTTTAGCTTCAAGCGTCCTGCCTGGAATTTTTTTGTCAATACAGACTGCTTCAATTACCGCCCTAAAGCCAACCCCTGCAAGTAAATGACAATTGGTTTTTAACGCATCAACTGTCTCCTTGTAAACTGTCCTAATTTGTGCAGGCAATATGTATTGCTCAGTTATCGCTCTATGATTTTTTAATGGATAAGGAAAAATTTCTATCGTTACGTCATGAATCCAATTGTCATCATCATCTGGGTATGAAGCTTCATAGTCATGTGTTTCTTTTCTAAATGAGATTTCTTCACATCCTAAGCATTGAAGCATGAAATATTTCCAATCAAGCCTATAGTCTCGGTCATCAAAAGGCATTTTTTTACCTGCAATAATTTGATGGTTTGTTGTCCCTTGACATCTTTCACAATAATGCTTTTTTGTCTTAATTTCAGTTGTCGCCATTTTTATCTTTTGATGTGTCGTAATAAGGTTGCTTCTAACTATTTAATACCCGCATAAACATTTCGAAAATGCGCAGCAAAAGCAACGCAAACATCAACATTTACCTCCCTAATAAAATTTTCTGATTTCGGGTTTTTCATAGTGCGTTTTCAAAGGCTTGTTTTGAATTTGGTAGAGCTAAATTAATAGTTCAAAATTAAAAAGCAAAATAATTTTTAATAAATTTTATTTTTCTAATCAGTTTATCAAATGAATTATACTTTAAGCTGTAGCAATGAAGGTTTATGTGATACTAACAGGTATCTATATATGCCCAAACATTACTCCATACATCACTAGGTTTCTGTTGCTTTTTAAATTTAACCTTCTGCTCATTCTAAATATGGTATGACTAACATTCGATTTGCTTGTTTTAAGAATGTTTGCTATTTCAATTAAGGTGTAGTCTCGCCAAAGAGTCTAATGATGTTCACTTCAAAATGACTTAACTTTTGCTCGTCTGGCAATTCATCTAATTTGTTTAATTGGTAATAGTGGTTTCGCTCTATCCAATTTTGAAAATTAGTTTCTGTTTCTCCTACAAATTTTCTATTTAATGCTGCATCAGCCGCTATTGGCAATAATGAGGGGTCTTTGGAAAAGTATTAGGTCTGCTATCCTAACATACCCCATTTCGAAAAATCCATTATCCTTTTAATGAGTGTATAAACGGTCCAAAAGCATAATGCGCGAGGTTTGTTCAACCGAAGTTTCATTTCTTGTTAATCGGCCTACAGAAAACTCTAGCAATTGGTGGTTCGGCTATCTATTCTATACATTTTTATGAAGTTCTATTTCAGGCATTTCATCCCAGGTTTTACCTTCCAAAAGTCGTCCAGTTTTCTTTTTGTTTGTCCCACCCCATTGTTTGAAAAAGAAAGCAACCTCTGCCTTAAAACATTGGTTCTTTATGTCAGTAACCCATTCTTCTTTAATCGGTCTTGGCTTTCGTCCGCTCTCACCACCTACAATTACCCAATCAATACCTGACAAGTTCATATTTGGTATTCCGCTAATTAAAGGTTCACAAGAAAGAAATTTCACTCTTGCACCTGTTTCACGCAGTAAATCAATTCTCTTTGTTACTTTACTGTTCTCTACTGAAACACCCATCCATATATTATGTGTCCAATCGAGCCAACCTTCACTGTCGTAATATCTTAAAATTTCTGCTCTCTTAGTTAATACTTGAAAAACATGTTGCGGATTTTCTTTCATCACTTTAAATACTTTCCTAATAAATTCAATAGGAACATCTTTATGAAATAGGTCGCTCATAGAATTCACAAAAACTACTTTAGATTTTTTCCAGGTGTATGGTGTTTGTAATTCGTCTTCGTGTATGGTTATCTCAAAATTATTTTTGTATTTCTCGACACCCATTGCTTGTAAGCGCTTTGACATAACTTCTGCGTAGCAGAATTTACATCCTGAAGAAATCTTGTCGCAACCTGTTGTTGGATTCCAAGTCATTTCCGTCCATTCTATGCTTGACTGTGCCATAATTATTTTAGATTAAATGTTACCTTTTGAAATTCATCTCGGAAATATTTATATCCAAGGTAAGTATGTTTTTTGTTTTTAACTTCAGTTCCATCCGCTGTTTTAACAGATAATTTTACTTCATTTCGCCAATTAAAAAAAATTTCATTTGTATGCTTTGGTAAAAATCCTTGTCTCAGAGTAAATTCATAGAGTTCACCATTAAAACGATTATTTGCTTTTAAAAATTCTTTCAGTTTTATTTCAAGTGGATTTGTTTTTTGTTCGTGAAACAAACTTGGAGTATTTCCTGCATAATCCCATCCTTTTCCATATTCTGTGTCAATTTCCCATTTGGCTTCTAGCATTTTCTCAAATCCTTTAATATGAGAAGTGAAAAAGAACAAACAAAAAACTGTATTAATATCCTTTTGAATGGTAAAAGTATCAACAAAATAATTGTTACCCAAAAAATTCTGAAAACCCTGCTTTAATTCAGCTATGAAATGCCAAACGTTTCCAGGCCTCCATTCATTGAAGTTGGGAATTATTTCTGTAATAAAATCTTTTAGTGCCTCTGGTGTTCCATTACTTGCAAATCGATACATAAACTGAGTCGGAAGCCATAATAGTACTTCGGAACTTCCATTTAACATCAAGTTTTTAATCTGACTTGCTTTTATATGTTTGTATTCGTATGGGTCAATAAATATAAATACTTTTTGATTAAGTGCTTTTAAGTTAGGAAGCTTAGCAAGTAAATTTTCATATTGAACTTGGTAATCATCTGTTGAAAATTGTAAGTCTCCAAATTCTTGGTAATATAATGATTTGTCTTTAAGAGATTGTTCAACTTTCTTAACCTTACTCTCCTCAATGTCATTAAAATGGCAATCAATTTTTGGCAAAATTGAAGTCTTGGCAACATTAACAAAATGAATGTGTTTTATTTGTCTCATTGTTACAAGTGGGCTTCCTTCACCACCGTTTTCATAAAGTCCTTCTCCGCAAAACAAGTCATAAATTTTGATTCGTTTTGTATAGCCATCATTACATATGATGTTAAGATATCTTTTTAGATACTCTCCAAGAAGTCTTACTTTTGCTTCTGAATGGTTTAGTAAGTTTGTTTTAACGTCCTTTTTTATCATAGGTGTTAGGTCTTTTAAGCTGACTAATGCTCTTAAATTACTGAAAAAGTATGCTGAAATCCCCCATCATTCACCCGGCAAACAACCGAGTAAATCTCCCCAATAAATTTCTGTGATTTCAGGTTTTTCATAGTGCGTTTTCAAAGGCTTGTTTTGAATATTGGTATGGCTAAATTAATAGTTCTAAATTAAAAAGCAAAATAATTTTTAATAAATTTCATTTTTCTTATCAGTTTATCAAATGAATTATACTTTAAGCTGTAGCAATGTAAGTTAATGTAATGCTAACTTATATTTATATATGGCCATACATTACTCCGTACATTACCAACTTTTTGTTGCTGTTTAATTTTGATCTTCGGGTCATTCTGGTAATGGTATGACTAACATTCGATTTGCTTGTTTTTAGAATGTTTGCTATTTCAATTAGGGAATAGTCTTCGCCTAAGAGTTTAATGATGTTTACTTCAAAATCACTTAACTTTTGCTCGGCAGGTAATTCATCTAATTTTTTTAATTGGTAATAGTCATTACGCTCTATCCAATTCTGAAAATTAGTTTCTGTATCGCCTACAAATTTTTTATTGCATGCCGACTCTGCTGCTAATGGTAATAGAGACGGGTCTTTGGATGAGTAGTAGGTATTAGGTATGCTTTTTATCTCTTCATAGGTGGATCTACTAAATCCATGAGAGATTAGTAGGATAGGAATACCTGAATTAATGCCTCTGATATGCCTTGCTAGTTCTATTCCGCTCATAACGGGCATTTGAATGTCGGATATGATTAAGTCTACCGGGAGCTCGCTAAGATTTGTACTATAGATTAATTCCTTAGCTAATAAGAAGTTGTTTAGGCAAGTATAGCCACCTTTTTTAAGTATTGGTTCAAAAAGCTATGCTCCTGAACTTGGTCTTCCACTAAATAGTAGTATTTATCTTTATGCTGTTTCATCAGTTTCAAAAGTATTTGATAGTAGGATTAGCTGTTTCTTTTGTTATATTTTTTAGAATAACTTTTTCCTATTTCTAGGATTTTAGTTTTGGTCGTTTGCTTTTTTTTTTTGAATTGAAAATTATTTTTCTTTTAAATGCCGTTTTAAAGTTTTTGTATCTGATTTTTGTTTTTCAACTGAGCATTTGAATACTTTTATTACTCATTTTTGCTTTTTACAAAGGAGTTTTGATGTTTTCAGTCCCAATTTTTGTTTTTCACAAAGCAGTTTTGATGTTTTTGGTGTGAGTTTGTATGTTTTCACTACCCATTTTTGTTTTTCACAAGCCAGTTTCGATACTTTTAGTGTGAGTTTTGATGTTTTTACTACCTATTTTTGTTTTTCACAGAGCAGTTTTGATGTTTTTAGTGAGAGTTTTGATGTTTTCACTACCCGTTTTTGTTTTTTTTGTGCGCGTTTTTGTTTTTGTTAGACCCCTTTTTATATTTTTTGTCTGAGTTTTTATTCTTGTTACACCTATTTTGGAAATTTTAGTGTACGTTTTTGTTTTCGTTAGCCCTCTTTTTATATTTTTTAGCTGTGTTAAAACTTATGTCGGGAGAGTTTTGGTTTCCACGACATAAGTTTTTGAAAATTTAGATGAGATTCTAATTTAAGCTTTCACGCTCATGAATTTTATAGATTGTAAAGTTTTAATATCTGTCTTTGAACCTCTGTATTGATTTCTTAAATAATCTTTAACTAACATACCTATGTAGGCCACACAGGCATTACCGTTACTAATTAACTTGTCTCGTTGCACTCTTTGCTTTTCTTTGTTTACCAAGCTTAATGAATAATCGCTTACAAGTGTATCTAGATACGTTGATTTAGATTTTAAATTAGCACTGGTTAAAGCCGATAAAGTAGATGCTAAGACAAAAATTTATCCGAAGATTTAGGGTAGTTTGTGTATGTCTTAAATTAAAAACCTCCTCATTTGGGAGTGGTTAAGCCAAAATAGATAATACGTGTTAAAAAACAAAGATTAGGAGATAATTAGACACAAGCCTCCACTGCTATTTAGAGAAATTTACTTTCATTCAAAAAGATCCTTCGCTCCACTGCGTTACGCTTAGGATGACGCCGTTTTAGGGATCAAGTGCAGTGAGAATAGAGGCAGCGAAGCTGCCTCTATTCTCACTGCCTATTGGTTACAGAATATTGTCTTTCTGAGCGCAACGCAGTGGAGCGAAGAATCTTAAAGTTTGGAGTTGAATTTACCCAGACAGCTGTGGTTTTAAAAAAGCACCAGCTATCACAGAATATTTCGTTTTATTTAGTTCACCATTACTTTTAAACATTTTCATTTCAACTCCCTTTTTTAAATCTCTGCTTGCTGTTGCTGAAGATATATCTTTAAAAATATTCATGTAATCTTTTCTATTAAACTCTTTGATTCCTAAATTCAAGAAATATTCTAATCTATCAATATCTTTTAAGACTCTATTATTGTAATTGAGTAGGTTTTGTAATGATTTTTCAATTACCCCTAACATATATTCTATGAACATAGTTGATTTACCAGACTTGTCGCTTAAGGCCAATGATTCGTAATATTTGTCTTGTGTCTGACTTATCAAAGTTTCAAATGGCAAAAACTCAAAGACAGGATATTCATTCATCAAAATTAAGGTTTGCCATAATCTTCCCATTCTGCCATTTCCATCAAGAAAAGGGTGAATAAATTCCATTTCGTAATGAAAAACACAACTTTTTATAAGGGTAAGCTCTTCATTATTTTTAAGGTAATTGAATAAGTCTTTCATCAAATGCGGGACATTTGCAGATGGAAGAGCAACATGTTCTATTTTAGTTTCTTTAACAATTCCAACTCCTTGCTTTCTGTATTCGCCTGCACCTTGTATTAAGCCATTCATTAATTCAAAATGTGCTCTCAAAAAACTTTTTTCTGAATATAATTTATATCTACCTAAATTATCGTACACCTTTATTGCATTCAGAACTTCGAGAACATCTTTCTCTGGCCCAATAACTCTCTTATTTTCGATTAATGCAGTTATTTGTTCCTCTGTTAAAGTATTTCCCTCAATTTGTAGTGAGGAGTGAATTGTTTTGATTCTATTTTGTTTCCTAAGTTTTGGAGATTGCTTGCTTAAATAGTTGGCGTTTATTTCACCAATTTTCTCTGAAATTGAACTTATTAGTTTTAAAATATTTGGAGTAATATCGTAAGGTGGCGTCATTGATAATATCATTTGATAGCATCAAATATACTCTTTTTTGTGTTGAGCCAAAATTATTGCAGCTCATAATGATCTTCAACTCTTACATGCCTAAGCTCTCTAATCTAACAATTACTTTAGCTTTTACTTTAAGCTAGAATCTATGTTCTACGATATACCCAACAATGTATTATGTGGCAACTATTACCGATGTTGATCTAACAAAATTACATTGCCATCGGGGTCTGTAAGCATCAGACTTGCCGGACCAGTAGTTTTTTCGTCGGCTTCGCTGGCTAGGGTAAGTCTGCTATCTTTAAGGTGTTTCTGAATGATACGAATATCGTCAAACGAATCTAAATTGGCAGCGTTCTCGTCCCAACCCGGATTAAACGTTAAAATATTACCATTAAACATTCCTTGAAACAGTCCAATGAGAGCATTATCGTTTTTCATAATTAGATAGTTTTGTTCCATGCTTCCAGCAAAAGCGTTGAAACCTAATTTTTCATAAAACTCTTTGGATGTCTTAAGGTCTTTTACGCTTAGACTGATTGAAAATGCTCCTAATTTCATATGGTTTTGGTTTATGGTTTTCGATGGTTCTGTTTGATTGCTTGTGGCATTTTTATCTAGAAAAGAGTTTAGATAAAATCCTATAGCAAATGAAGCCAAAAATCCTGCGATTGTTAGATATATTCTTTTCATTTTAGTCTTGCCAAAAGCATTTCACAAGCAGATATACTTTATCAAATGATTTGGTTCAGCCAAGATACTTTTATAAATATATTAAAACAAACACAGAGTCCATGTTTAGGTAAAGAGATTTCTGTAATATGGTCTTAAAACAAAGAAAATCTCATCAGAGGCAAAAAAAATTGGCAGTCGAAACTGCCAATGATTTATATTCCAAATTTTTCAATTTGCATTAAAGAGAAAACGTGCAAAATACTTATAGCTAAATTTGCATAAGGTACTGGATTTCTTTTGTCTTTAACAGATAATAAGGTTAACGTTTTATATAGAATTTGAAAAGGAAAAAGAAACATTGCTATTTTAAGAAAGTAGGTTTCATTTAATAACCCAACAACACTAAACAAAGCAATAGACAAATAAAGGCAGGCTAAAATTTGTCTGCCAGAGGTGTTTTGGCCAAATACTTTTAACATTCTTTCCTCTACCTTTCCATTAAAGTTAAAAAAAAGAAGCGTTCCCATTAATCCTGCCACTAAGATATTGACAATGTATGATGTGATTATAATATACATAATTTTTTAGTTTAAAAGTTTTATTGAAATAGATTTTGATGAATTAGATAGTCAATTTCAATTACTTCGCAATCTTCAACAGCTTTGTATGTTAAATCAGATGTATTCTTGGTAACCCAACAATAATAATTTGTAAAAAACATATTGGTAAAAAAGAAATGAGCAACTCTTTCATTTCCATCTATCCACTCAAAAGCTTTTACTGCGCCTTTATTTATGAACCACAAATGTTGGCAATTTTTCCCTTGTTCAAGAATAATTTTATCCTTTTCTATAATTCTGATAGTAGAAATCTCTTCTAACATTTTCTTATATACATCCGGAAATTTTCCAATTGCTTCTTCTATTACTTTATATATCATGGTTTCATTAACCTTATATTATATACCAAAAACGCTATTCATGTTTTATGCGAATTGTAACATTAACAGGAATGGTTTCTAGTAGTTTGTTTCGTCTAAATTTTTGTAATTTAAGTGCTAACAAAAGTGTTTGACTATCCCGTCCTCGAAGTATTTTTTTATTTTTTTCGCTCAGTAGGGTACTAAATTCAAGAGTTCTAAAATGATACTCGCCTTGTATGCTATCTTTCTTAATCACCATCATCTTTATGTCTGAACCTATTTTAAAAGTATCATCTGGATGATTATTTTTTACTTTTAGAATAACTGTCTTGTTGCTAAACAAAGATGCAGGAATGGAGTCGGAAATAGAAATGGGATAATTACCATTTTCTGTTTGAAAATACAAATTTACATTCTGACCCAAAATGGTAAAATGAGACAGGATAAAAAAGGAACAGCATAGCCAAAAAGATTTCATATTCTTATATTTTGGTTCAGCCAAAATAGTACATACGATTTAAAGAATCAATCAAAAATTATAAGACTGATTGGATTACGACAAAATGTTTGTTCAAATTTATTTATGCCACTGAGGTCATTTTTAAACTTGCTCCAAAAGCCATTTATTTGTGCCTCCACAAAGCCAAATAGCATTTAGTCCGTGTGATTTTAAAAGCTTTGCCGCATCGGAAGACCTTCCGCCACCTTTACCACAAGCTGTTATCAATTGAGCGTTTTTGTTGAGCTGTGAAAGGTTGTTTTCTAATTCATGAAGTGCAATATTTAGGGCATTTGGAATGTGTCCGTGCTCGTATTCTTCTTTGCTTCTAACATCTATAATCTGAATTTTTTTGTTGGCTCGAAGAGCTTGTTTTACTTCATCCACTTCTATGCAATCTTGGTTAACTTTAATTTGTTGGGGCATTCTAAATTTAATGATAATTGATGAAATTATGGTTAATCCTCCAATAAGCAATATAGCGGATTCGATGCCGAATATATCGGCAGTAAGGCCAGAAATTACTGCTCCAAATGCGTATCCTAGATCTCTCCAAAGTCTAAATGTGCCAATACTTTCGGCTCTTTGTTTGGGACTTGTAGCTTGAGCAATGGTAGATAAAAAGGTTGGGTAAACCAATGCAGTACCTAATCCAAGAATAGCCGAAATAGAGGTTAATACATAAAAATCATTAGTAAAAGGTATAAGTATAATGGCTAATCCTTGCAAAAGCATTCCCCAAAATAGCATAGCTTTTTTGGAGTAATGATCCGACATTTTACCAGTAAAAAGCTGTCCAATACCCCAAACCCCAGGATAGATGGCTGTAATTATTCCTATATTGGCATGATCATATTTTAGCGAGAATAGCAGCATTGGCAGCAATCCCCATATCATACCGTCGTTTAAGTTGTTTATTAGTCCGGCTTGTGTTACAGAACTTAGGGTTTTGTTTTTGAAAGTGGTTTCTATAAATACATTTTCAAGTTGCGCGGTATTGTCTGTTGCACTTTCTTTTTTAACAAACGCTCTCGTATCTTTTACCCAAACGGCCGTTAAGATTAAGAGATCGGAA
>JAKRSG010000258.1 GCA_022402405.1 Bacteroidia bacterium
TAATGTTAGCCGATTTAAATCAAAAGCATTTAGTAGAAAATGTAAATTTAAAAACCAATCAGGCAACGCTAGAAAAAGAATTAATCATTAAAACGCTTGAAGAAGTTAAGTACAATAAATCTAAAGCAGCTAAGCTCCTAAACATAGATAGAAGCACCCTCTACGCCAAAATGGAGAAATACAATATTAACTAATTCTTCATTGTTATATCTCAGTTTTTCTAGGCTGAACCTAAGCTCTGTAATCTCATTTATAGCTACCTTTTGATCAAGTTTTTTCTCGATACTTCTGAAAATAGTGGCCAATTCGCCTGAACCTAATTGCGCAAATCTTCCTGCAATTTTATGCATGTACAGAGCAAGTTCATCTGCACGATTTTCGCTGATAAAAACTTCTATTTTTGCTAAATCAGATTGGGTTTCTTGTTGAAAATTTTTAATAATTGGCAGAATATTTTCAATAGTATTTCCAAGCATTTTACTGAGGTTGCTAAAGTCGAAATGGCACAAAATACAAGGGTTTTCGACAGTGCTAGTAGGTTCAGAAATAGCCTGCAAACTCAGCAATAATTCTTGCTCTTTAAATGGTTTACTAATCAATCCATAGAAGCCATGAGCCAAAATACTCTCTTTCTCTGGTGGCAAAGCTTGTGCACTTAATGCGAATATCGGAACAGATTTGTGCCATATTTTTTGAAGTTCAGTCCATAAGTCAAAACCACTCATATCAGGCATTCTAATGTCGGCCAATAGTACATCCGGACAATCATTTTTGGCCGCTTCTAGTAGTGTTTTAGCCGAAGAGAAGCACTGATGTTTTATCTGATGTTGAGTGAAAATAATAGCACATAAATTTCTGATAAAACTATCATCATCTATCATCCATACCTTAAGATTACCTGGAAGTGTAATTTCTTTATTAAGTTCCGTTTTTTCTTCTTTCGATTTTGAAATAGGGTAACTAATAGTAAAGCTAAAAATAGAACCTTTACCTAGTTCACTTTCTACACTAATTTCTCCTCCTTGTTCTTCTATCAAAGTCTTTGTAATACTTAGTCCTAATCCACTACCTATATACGAATTTTCTTGTTTAGCTTGCTCAAAAGCCTCAAAAATTAGGCTTAGTTTATTTACCGGAATACCAATACCTGTATCAGATATTTTAAATAATAAATTACAAATTCCATCTTTTATGATTGTATTTAACTCCAAACAAACACTGCCTTTTTCGGTGTATTTAATGGCATTTCCAAGTAGGTTTAACAAGATTTGTTTAAGCCTAAATTCGTCGCCTATAAGCCTTAAATCCATCTCCTTCGTTGGATTTATAATTAGGTTCAGACCTTTAGAAACGGCTTGTGGTCTTAGCATATCTGCTAATTGTGTGAGGGTTTTAAATAATTCAAATTCGTTTTTTTCGAAACTAAATTTACCCGAGTTTAATCTACTATAATCCAAAATCTCGTTAACTACTTGTAATAAATGTTCGCCAGATTGTTGCACCATGGGTAGAAACTCCTCAACCTTTTCTTTTTGTTTTATCGATTGTTCGGTATAGCCTATAATAGATTGCAAAGGGGTTCGTATTTCGTGACTCATAGTAGATAAAAATCGTTGTTTGGCTCTACTTTCAAACTCTGCTTTATTCTTTGCCTCTGCTAATAATTCATTAAGTTTATTAATTTTATTTACATCCGAAAAGATAAAAAATACAACCACTATAATGGCCACAAAAAACAATAACATCAAGAGGTTTATTCTAGTTATACTTTTGTTTATGTTTTCTTCCGCTAGGTTTTTTGCCGTTTCGGTTTGAACCAAAAACTCTGTTTCTATAGAACTCAAAAGTTGTTTCATTTTAGTGTTAAACTCGCGTTCAAACTGTATAATTTTAAGTTCTTTTAATTGGTCTAATTTGAGATTAGATTTTTGAATACTGCGTAGCTCAGTTACAATTTTTTGAATGGCCTCTGCCTGTTCTTTATCTTCGTTTAATATTACGGTATCTACCTTAGAATTTACTGTCTCTTTCTTGGTGCTTCCAAGTTTTACTTCAATGTTCTTGTTCCGGTTAAATAGTTTATCCCACAGCGTTTGTTTCTCACTAGATATGCTTAAGGTGTCTATTTTATAGCTTATTTTACGTTCTTCTTTGGAGCGTATGAGGGCTTTCTGACTTTCCTGCTCTTGCGCTACCAGTTCACTAAGTTTCTTGATTTGTTTCTTTACCGGATTATGAATGCGAAGATTTTTCTTGAAATTTAAGTAATCCAACACCAACTCATTTCGTCTTAAAATTAATTGTTGAATAGAATCCATTAGGCTTCTTTGGATGGCATTATCATCGCAAATACCACTTAACGAATCGGCCCTTTCTTTGATAATATCGGCCTCAGTTACAAATTGTTTAAAAGAGTATTCGTTCTCATCTAATATCAGCTCCCTAAATGATTTTTCAGACTTATTTATTTCAAAATATAAACTGTTTACTACTTGTAATTTGCTATTTGGTTTGGCTAATTCTATAACAGACTGCCGAATATTTTGAAGTGCATATTGGTAAATTGTATATACAGCAAAAAGAGCTAGTGTGCTTATTACAAAAGCTAATAGAGTTTTCTTTTTTATGGAGGTATATCTTATTTCCATTTATTTTAATTGGGCAATTTAATACATTCTTCTAAAAGCTTTTGCCTTTTGCTTAAAATTATCTTTATTTGGGTAATGGAAAAAGAGAATACAATTCATTGTCCTAATTGTGGCGAACCTATTGATGTAAGCGAGGTTTTGCGTCACCAATTAGAGGAAGATATTAAGGTAAAATTACACAGAGAAATTGCACAAGAAAGAAGTAAGATTGAAAAGGAGCTTGAAAATTTTAAAAAACAACAATCAGAGTTCGAAGAGAAAAGAAAACGTGAGAATGAACTGTTTCAAGAAAAATTACAACAAAAATTAAAGGAAGAAAAAATAGTTCTAGAAACAGCTATCAAAAATAAAATCAATGAAGAGCAATCAGAACGTTTTAAACTTTTAGAAAATGAGCTCAATCAAAAACAAGAGCAATTAAAAGAATTAAACCGAACCAAAGCAGAGATTGAGCAACTAAAAAGAGAGAAGGATTTGCTAAAAGAGCAAACCTATATGGAAGCTGAAAAAGCTTTGAGTGTAAGGCTTAATGAGGAACGCGACAAGATAAAAAAGTTAGAACATGAGCGCACCGAACTCACCATAAAGGAGCTTCAAAAGCAATTGGAAGATCAGAAAAAACTTACCGAAGAAATGAAGCGAAAGCAGGAGCAGGGTTCTATGCAATTGCAGGGTGAAGTGCAAGAATTGGCCATAGAAGAATGGCTCAGCGCACAGTTTCCTCTCGATACCATCGCCGAAATAAAAAAAGGGGCAAGGGGCGGAGATTGTGTTCAAATTGTAAATACGCGTACCAAACAAAATTGTGGTAGCATTTATTATGAGAGCAAAAGAACCAAAGAGTTTCAGCCGGCTTGGATAGAAAAGTTTAAAACTGATATCCGCGAAAAAGGTGCAAACATCGGCGTGCTTGTTACAGATGCCATGCCAAACGGAATGGAACGTATGGGACTAAAAGATGGAATTTGGATATGCAATTTTGATGAATTTAAAGGCCTTTGTAAAGTCCTACGCGAAAGCATAATCCAGCTAGATAATGCTATTAGCACGCAAGAAAATAAAGGGGATAAAATGAGTTTGCTTTACGATTTTCTTACCAGCAACACTTTTAAAATGCAAATTGAAGCCATTGTTGAGGGATTTAGTCAGATGCAAAGCGACCTCGAATCTGAAAAGCGTGCCATGCAACGTATTTGGAAATCGCGCGAGAAACAAATTGAAAAGGTTATAAACAATACCATCGATTTTTATGGCTCTGTTAAAGGTATTGCCGGCAATGCCATCGGAGATATTAAAGCGCTAGAGCTACCTTCGTCTACAGATATAGATTTAGAATAACACTCAAATACATGAACTTAGAAAATTACTTTCACTCATTTAGAAAAAACATCATCGGTCTGAACCAAGAGTTTGAATCAGCTAATGGTGAGATAAAAAAAATAATGTACGCCGATTGGACAGCTAGCGGTAGAAATTACCTTCCCATTGAGCAAACATTTATAGAGAAAATATTGCCTTTTGTTGCCAATACGCATACAGATACCAACACCACCGGAAAGGGTTTAACTTATGCTTATCATTTGGCTCAGAAAATAATTAAGAAGCACGTAAATGCCAGTGCAGATGATGTACTTATCTCATCAGGAAGCGGCATGACGGATGTGGTAAACAAGTTTCAACGCATACTTGGTATTAAAATACACGAGCGTTTTAGAGACCAAATTCAACTTTCAGAATCTGATAAACCTATTGTGTTTATTAGTCATATGGAACACCACAGCAACCAAACCTCTTGGTTAGAAACTTTGGCAGATGTAGTAGTAATAGAGCCAGATGCAAATGGCCTATTCTCTCTTAGTAATTTTGAAGAACAACTTAAGCTGAACCAACACCGAAAAGTAAAAATCGCCGCCATTACTTCATGTTCTAATGTAACAGGAATATTTACTCCTTACCACGAAGCTGCCAAGATTATTCACGCTTATGGTGGATTTTGCTTTGTAGACTTTGCTTGCAGTGCGCCATACATAAACATCAATATGCATCCCGAAGATGCTGATGCTTATTTGGATGCTATTTATTTTTCACCTCATAAATTCTTGGGCGGACCAGGTTCTGCGGGGGTGTTGGTGTTTAATAAGAAGTTGTATCACAATCAGGTGCCAGATCATGCTGGTGGTGGAACCGTAGAATGGACCAACCCTTGGGGAGGAAGAAGGTACTACGATGATATCGAAACAAGAGAGGATGGTGGAACACCCGCTTTCCTTCAAACCATTAGAACGGCTTTGGCCATTCAGTTAAAAGAGCAAATGGGAGTGGAGAATATCCTGAAAAGAGAAGAAGAGTTATTAAAAATACTTTTTGATAAACTAGAAACCCAAGCCAATATTCATATTTTGGCTTCTCAACACAAACATAGATTAGGGATTATTTCCTTCTATATCGATAACCTACATTACAACATGGGAGTGAAGTTGCTAAACGATAAATTTGGCATTCAAACGCGCGGTGGCTGCTCTTGTGCGGGTACCTACGGACATTATTTACTAAACGTTCAACCAGAGTACTCTGCCCAAATAACCCAACAAATAGATGCCGGAAATTATGCGCAGAAGCCAGGCTGGATTAGAGCATCTATCCACCCAACATGTACCAATAAAGAAATAGAGTTTTTGGCAGATTCTATTGTACAATTGGCACAAAATCATAGCGAATGGTCAGCAGATTATGAATTTAATCCGCAAACAAATTCTGTTTCATTTAAAGATTTTGGTTCAGACCAATTCATAATTAAACACATGGAAAAGGCAATGGGAGAAAGCCATTGAGGAGTTAATAACATCCCAATAAGTACTATTAATTTGCACAAGAATATTTCTAATGCTACTTTTGCCAAAATCTAAACTACTTTGAATAGAACAGTCAATAAGTTTCCAGCTACCTTATTGCTAGCTGATGGTACAGTGTTTACAGGTACCGCCATAGGAAAAATTGGTTCAACCACCGGGGAAATTTGCTTTAATACCGGCATGACAGGTTACCAAGAAATTTTTACCGACCCAAGTTATACCGGACAAATTTTGCTTCAAACCAATGTTCATATTGGTAATTACGGTGTGAACCAAGATGAGCAAGAATCGAATTCGATTAAAATTGCTGGTTTGGTTTGTAAGAGTTTTAACGTACCCTTTTCGCGCAAGCAAGCAGATGCAACGGTTCAGGAATATTTTGCCTTAAATAATATTGTGGGCATTGCAGATATCGATACCAGAGAAGTGGTTCGTCATGTACGAAGCAAAGGTGCTATGAATGCCATTATTTCTTCGGAAGGAAAAACTATTGAAGAGCTTAAAGCCCAACTAGCAGCCGTTCCATCTATGGAAGGTTTGGAGCTTTCGAGCTCTGTTTCTACTACCGAAACCTATTATATGGGTAATCCAGAATCGGATATTCGTGTGGCAGTTTTGGATTTAGGAGTGAAGCAAAATATCTTAAGATGTTTGGAAGAAAGAGGAGCTTATTTGGCAGTGTTTAATTGCAAAGCTACCTTAAACGAAATGCTAGCTTTCAATCCAACTGGATTTATGATTAGTAATGGTCCGGGCGACCCAGCAGTTATGCCTTATCAAGTTGATTTGGTAAAGCAGATTGTAGAGAAAAATATTCCTTTATTTGGCATTTGTTTAGGACATCAAATGTTGGCAGAATCGCAAGGATTGCATACCTTTAAAATGTTTAACGGACACAGAGGGTTAAATCATCCAGTTAAAAACCTTATCACAGGTAAATGCGAAATAACCTCACAAAACCATGGTTTTGGAGTAAGTTTAGAAGAAACACAAAATCATCCAACGGTAGAGTTAACGCATATCAACCTAAACGATAACACCGTAGAAGGAATAAGAATAAAAGGCAAGAAAGCTTTCTCGGTTCAATACCACCCAGAAGCCGCCCCAGGACCAGAAGACAGCAGATACTTGTTTGATGACTTTATACAAATGATGAAAAGCTAAATCCGAAAACCAAAGACCAAAGACCAACAACTAACGACCAACGACTAAAGACAAAAAATATGAGTTCAATAATTAACATTCACGCCCGACAAATTTTAGATTCGAGAGGAAACCCAACGGTAGAAGTAGAAGTAATAACCGACGGAGGTGCTATGGGCAGAGCAGCCGTTCCTTCTGGAGCATCTACCGGTATTCACGAAGCTGTTGAATTACGCGATGGCGACAAAAATGTGTACATGGGAAAAGGTGTATTAAACGCTGTTAACAATGTAAACAAAACCATTAGCGACCAATTAATCGGCCTAGATGTATTTGAACAAAATGAGATTGATCGCAGGTTATTAGCTTTAGACGGTACAGAAAACAAAAGTAAATTAGGCGCAAACGCCATTTTAGCAGTTTCTATGGCTTGTGCCAAAGCTGCCGCTATAGAGGCTAATATGCCATTATACAGATATGTTGGTGGTGTTAATGCTAATACACTTCCAATTCCATTGATGAACATCTTAAACGGAGGTTCACATGCAGATAATTCTATAGATTTTCAAGAGTTCATGATTGTTCCAACCAATGCCGATACATTTAGCGAAGCATTGCAAATGGGAACATCCGTATTCCATCACTTAAAAGCCGTTCTAAAGAAAAAAGGTTACAGCACAAACGTGGGTGATGAAGGTGGTTTTGCTCCTAATATTCAGTCAAATGAAGAGGCTATCGAAACCGTTCTTACCGCTATAGAAGCGGCTGGGTTCAAACCGGGAAAAGATATTTATATTGCTATGGATGCGGCTACTAGCGAGTTCTGGAACGAAGAAAAAGGTTTGTATATCTTCAAAAAATCAGACAAGCGCGAAATGACTCCAAGTCAGATGGTAGCTTACTGGAAAGAGTGGGTTAACAAATATCCAATCATCTCTATTGAAGATGGTTGTGCAGAAGACGATTGGAAAGGTTGGGCAGAATTAACCAAAGAAATTGGCGCTAATTGTCAGTTAGTAGGCGACGATTTATTTGTAACCAACGTAAAACGTTTATCAAAAGGTATCTCAGAAAATATAGCCAACTCAATATTAGTTAAAGTAAACCAAATTGGTTCATTAACAGAAACCATTGATACAGTAAATATGGCTACTAGAGCTTCTTATACCAATATTATGAGTCATAGAAGCGGTGAAACCGAAGATACTACCATTGCAGATTTAGCAGTTGCGTTAAACAGCGGACAAATCAAAACTGGTTCTGCTAGCAGAACAGATAGAATTGCTAAATACAATCAATTAATCCGTATAGAAGAAGAACTTGGTGCTAACGCATATTACCCAGGTAAATCGTTTAAATACGCAAAATAATTATTTATGAAAAGAACAAAACTTATCTGGCTGAACCGACTTAAAAACAAGTATTTCTTGACAGGGATAGGTTTTGTTCTTTTGCTTTTATTTAATGAGAGAAATAGCGTATTCGATCAATTAGAGTACACTAAAAATCTCAAAGATTTAAAAGCTAAACAGGCCTATTATAAAACAGAAATTGCCAAAGTAAAAAAAGAAAAAGAAGAACTTTTTGGCAACCCCAAAAACCTCGAAAAATTTGCCCGCGAAAAATATTTAATGAAAGCAGATGATGAGGATGTTTTTGTAATGATTGAGGAGTAGTTTTTGGTTCATAGTCCATAGTCCATGGACCATAGACCATAGTTTTTTTTCTGTGCAATTTTTAGCTTCTGGCCTCTGGCTTTTTTCACCTTCGAAATTCGAAATTCAGCATTCGGTGTTCGACATTTTATGCCTCTGGCTTCTAGCTTCTGGCCTCTGGCTTTTTTCACCTTCGTAATTCGAAATTCAGCATTCGGTGTTCGACATTTTGGGAGCAAACAATGGAGTAGGGTGATAAGTTTTCGGATTTCGAATTTAGAATTTCGGTTTTCGAATTTCGATTTTCCCCTCTCATTTTCCTGCTTTTTCCCTTACCTTGCAGAACTTCCAAAGAAAACTTAACATGAGCTTCCCAAAAAATATTCTTCAGAACTTTAATATTGCCGAACTTAATCCCATGCAGAATGCTGTAATGGAGGCTTTTCAACATACGTTGGATATTCAGCTCATTTCGCCAACTGGTTCTGGAAAAACGCTGGCTTATCTGTTACCTCTTTTAGATAAATTGATGTCAGAAAAGGAGCTTGGTTCAGACCGAAAAATGCTGGCCATGATTATTGTGCCCACGCGAGAATTGGCCCTGCAAATAGAGCAAGTTTTTAAGCAAATGGGCAGCGCGTTTAAAATAAATTGTTGTTATGGCGGACATTCAGTTAGAATAGAAAAAAATAATTTGTCGGAGTTACCGGCAGTTTTGGTGGGCACGCCCGGACGAATTGCCTATCATATTCGTAACGAGAATATGCAAGTAAACACTTGTAAATATTTAGTTTTAGATGAGTTTGATAAGTCCTTAGAGGCAGGTTTTCAAGATGAAATGGAATACATCATTAGAAAGATGCCGAAGATTGAAAAACGTGTTTTATGCTCGGCCACAGCTATTGCTAAAATACCAGATTTTGTGAGTTTAAAACAGGTTCAAACCATTGATTTTACAAAGGGTGTGCAACAGCCTATTTCTGGTATGAAGCTGTCGTTTGTAAGAGTGGTAGGCGATGATAAATTGGAAGCTCTAATGCTTTTATTAGGTTCTATGAAAGACAAATCGGTTATTGTTTTTTGTAACCACCGAGAGGCTGTAGATAGGATAAGTTCTCAACTGCAAATACAACGATTGGTGCATGGTTTTTATCATGGTGGTTTGGATCAAATAGATAGAGAGAAAACGCTTATAAAACTCAGAAATCAATCGATTCACATTTTGGTTTCTACAGATTTGGCCGCACGCGGACTAGACATTCCAGAGATTGATGTGGTTATACATTATCAATTGCCTTTAAAAGAAGATATCATGATTCATCGCAATTGCAGAACCTCCAGAATGAAAGCCGAAGGC
>JAKRSG010000259.1 GCA_022402405.1 Bacteroidia bacterium
AACTAATCTCAGAATTTTGAACATTGTTGTTTACTGTTCCGCCATTAAAGATGGGTATACTTAGGTTCAGTCCAATATTGGTACCTAAATTACGGTTAAATTGGGTGCTAAAGGGGGTAACAATGTATGATTCGTAGCCTACAGGTCTGCTCGTAAAAACGGGTATAGGCGTGCCATTATATTCGCCAGCGCCAATGAGGGTATTGGCTAAAATAAGGTTGCCTTGGCCGGTCTGACTTTGAGTGGTAAAAAATGAATTGAGGTTTCCGTTTAAGGTAAGACGAGGCGAGCGACCGCCTTTGGCAATTTGATTTTGAATGCTTGCGCTTTTGGTGCGCCATTCTGCGGCAGCTATATCCGGACTTTTACTGTTAAACAGTTCGTAAATATCGTCTATACTTCTAGGTTCATCTGCCACATTCAAATCTTTGGTGTCGGGTTTTTCAATTCGGTAATTTGGCTCAGGCTTAACTTCTATTAAAAGCCATAATTCTAAGTAGGCTTGGTTAAGCGTGTTTTGTGCATTTACAGCTGCTAACTCCTCGTTAGAAAGTTGTGCTTTAAGTTGTAAATACCTGCTTTTATTACTGCTACCCAATTCAAACATTTTTTGTTGTCTATCTACTTGTGCTTGCGTTGCCTTTATGCGGTCTAGCGCACTTTGGTTCAATTCTATACTTTGTAAAACTCGCAAATACGCATTACATACATTTAAGGTAATGGTGTTTTTGTTTTGCTCTAAATCTTTTTCTGTAGCCTTTAATAAAGATTCTCTTACCCGTACATTGTTTATGTTTTGAAAACCTGCAAAAATGGGAACACTGCCGCCCATGCCAAAAGAATTGGTTCTAAAAGAAACATTTTCGCCAGCAATATTAGTAGTAGGATTAATGGCAAAACCTGTTTGCCAATTGTTGTTTGCGTTTAAATTTAATGTGGGCAATAGAGCTAACTTGCTTTGTGTTAAATCGTATTTGGCAGATTGCGTGTTAAGGATCTGCTGCTGAATAGTAATATTTTTACTTAGTGCTTGGTTTACACAATCGGCCAAACTCCAAACTTCTTTTTCTTGCGCTTGGGCAGAATAAAGGAGTAACAAATAAATTGCTAAAAGGCCGGTATTTTTTTTGAATATTTGAAGCATTATTTAATTTTGGTTATAAGCTAGCACGCAAAAATAATGTTTAAATACAGAATACCTTCATTTATTCACAAGCTATTTTCAAGTTATACTTGGAAGGTTAAAACTAAGGATAAAATTCTATATTTAACTTTTGATGATGGCCCGCATCCAAGAATAACTCCTTGGGTTTTAGAGCAGTTAGCAATCTATAATGCCAAGGCAACATTTTTTTGTGTGGCCGATAATGTTCGTAAATTTCCCGAAACCTATGCTTTGGTAAAGGCGGCCGCACACGAAGTGGGCAATCATACCTATCATCATAAAAATGGCTGGAAAACGCCTTTGCACGAATATGTTCAGGATGTTTATTTGGCTCAAACATATATACAATCCAAGCTTTTTAGACCTCCTTATGGGAGAATAAAGAAAAAACAAGCTCAGGTTTTACAGAAAGATTTTAAGGTAATTATGTGGAGTCATTTAAGTGGCGATTACGATAAAAACCTAAACATTCAAGAATCCATCAGCCAAATGAAAAAGATTAGTCCGGGTAGTGTAATAGTGTTTCATGATAGTGAAAAGGCTTTTGACAATCTCCAAAAAATGCTGCCTGTTTTGCTGGAGTATTTTCATAATCAGTCTTACTCAATGCAAGCCTTACCGCAATAATTTTTGTTTATGGAGATAGCAGTTGTTGTTTTATTGTGGTTGTTTATTTGCTTACAAATGCTGGTGCTTGCAGGCTTTTTTCTGCAAGATAATCGTAAGCGGAGAGCAATCGAATTTCCTAAACTTGCCATTTTAGTTCCTGCGCGAAACGAAGAGGATAATATAGCCGCTTGTATAGAAAGTTTATTGCAATTAAACTACCCTAAAGAACAACTAGAAATATGGATTGGCAACGATCAATCAACAGATAATACCGAAGCTATTATTGCCAATTATGCTAAACTTCACAAGCATATTCACCTGTATAATGTGCCTTCAAATTTAGGTTCGGCCAAGGCTAAAGGAAACGTGTTGGCGCACTTGGTAAAATTGAGCTCGGCACCCTATATTTTGGTTACAGATGCCGATATAGAAGTAGGTAAAAATTGGGCAAATGAGCTGCTAACAGAATTGGTTCAGCCAGGAGTTGGGATAGTGAGCGGTACCACTTTGGTACGTGGTAAAAATTTGGCAGAAGAGGCGCAGTCGCTCGATTGGACATTAGGCAACGGCTATCTTATTGGCCTAAACCAACTTGGTTTAAAAAGTACCGCTGTGGGCAATAATATGGGCTTTACTCGCGAGGCATATTTGGCTACGGGTGGTTACGAAAATATGCCTTTTTCGGTAACCGAGGATTTTCAATTGTTTACCGCTATAAGAGCGGCTGGATTTAAAACGGTAAACCTCATGAATGAGGCTTCGTTAAATCATTCTAAGGCACAATCTCAGTTATCAAAATTACTACACCAACGCAAACGTTGGATGATGGGAGCCCAAGCCCTGCCTTGGTATTGGGCAATCATATTTGGCGTTCAAGCCTTTTTTTATGTGGGCATTTTTATGCTCCTCTGGCTGAACCTAAACTTGGCGATAAGGATATGGGTGATTAAATGGGTGTTTCAGCAAGGATATTTAATTTTAATACACAAGCGTGTTAAAGAGCCCTTACCTGTTAAGGCATTTTTGTTGTATGAATTGTACTCTATCTTTATGCATATAGCTATGATTACTTTTTACCTGCTTCCTGCTAAAATGGATTGGAAGGGGAGGAAGTATGTATGGCTAATGTTGCTTGTACCATTTACTATTACATCTTGTACCAAGAAGAAAATTCCTACTATTTATATTACAAAAGAGTCTGAAATTTCGTGGACAAATAAAGAGTCTTGTGTAGTAAGTTATGTGCAAGAAGATTCTGTGGTTTTGGAGGCAGAAATTAAATGCAGAGGTGGTTTTTCGAGTGGTTACCCTAAAGCATCTTATTCGCTAGAACTTAAAGAGAAATTTGCCTTAGGAGATTTGCCAACAGATGATGATTGGATATTAAATGCAAGTTATATAGACAAAACATTTATGAGGCATAAGTTGAGCTATGATTTGTTTTGTCAGATGAGTGAGAATAACAAATCGGCTCAATCTACTTTTGTACACCTAAAAGTGAATAATGATTATGCAGGCTTATATCTGCTTCAAGAAGAGATAGATGCCTCCACTTTGGGTATGCAAAAAAAGGATAGCCTAGCTATGATTTTTAAAGATCCTCCTATATTCTATTCGCAACGCATCGTTCAAGTAGAAGATACCTTAAATTATTATCAGCAAAAATTTCCTAAAATTTCTAAAAGAAATCAGAGTGAATATATCAAAAGCTTTCATGATTTTTTGTTTTTTAGTTCTTCTCAAGATTTTATAAAAAATATATCTTCTTGGGTAGATTTATCTAATATTATCGATTGGCATTTAATTTTACTTTTGTCTAATAACAGTGATGGTGTGTTAAAAAATTTTTATTGGTATAAAGTAGGTTCAGCCAGTAAATTTAGGGTAGCTATTTGGGATTATGATCATTCGTTTGGAAGAGATGGTGATAACACCTTAAATATGCTTGCAGATACGGTTGATTGTGAAAGGTCTGTTTTGTTTAAAAGGTTAATGAAAACACCAGGAAGTACTTATCCGCAGGCGCTAAAAAATCGGTATAAGGAGTTAAGAAAATCAGGGATATTTAGTGTCAAAAATTTGAATAAACATATTCAACAAATGCAAGATCATTTAGGTTCAGCTTGGGAAACGAATGCCTTACGTTGGCCTATTACGGCAAAGGCATATAAGGATGCTAACAATTACCAACAAGAGATGGAAGTTTTAAGGAAATTTATTGATTTACAATTAAATAATTTGGATGCTAAATTTTCCTACACCTATTAATAAATCATATGGTTTAGCTGTTTTTACTAAATTTAACCTTTTGTTAATTTCTAAAATAATTTTGGAAATTTCCTTTAATTTTTACCTTTGATTAGTAATTATGGTTCAATCAAAGGTAAGTTTAATAATTTCAGTGTATAACGATATGGCTGCGCTCGCACTTATTCTGAAGAGTATTTGCAAGCAATCGTATTCGGGTGCCATAGAGGTTATTATTGCCGAAGATAAACAAAGCAAGAACCTGCATGATCAAATTCTCAAGTGGCGAAATCAGTATATTTTTACGATTAAACATATTAGTCAGGAAGATATTGGTTTTAGAAAGTGCAAAATACTCAACGAGGCCGTTCGTCAAGCAAGCACGCCATATTTAATATTTATTGATGGCGATTGTGTATTGCATAAGCATTTTATTAGAGAGCATGTGCGTGCGTCTAAATTGGGTTCGGTAATATATGGTCGTAGAGTAATGCTTTCTAAATTTCTGAGTAAGAAAGTGCTCAATACCCAAAAGTTTTTTTGGCTTCAGTTTATATTCCTTTTGTTAAGTGGAAGCAAACGATTAGATGCGGCCTTGTATCTGCCTAATTCTGTGCCTCAGCATAAGAAGGGCTTTTGGGGTCATAATTGGAGCATACATGTTAGCGATATAAAACAAGTAGGCGGTTTTGATGAGTCTTATGAGCAAGCTGGTATTGGAGAAGACACCGACATAGAATGGCGTTTAGAACAAATAGGAATTCAGTTTTATAGGATAAAAAACAGAGCTATTCAATATCATTTGTACCACAAAAGCAATTACGCCAATACGCGCGATGTAGAAGATAAATTGGCTCAGAAAAAAATCGCTTTTGCTTCCGGAGATAGAAGTGTGCTTATTGGCGATTTGTAAGATTAATTTGCTATTTTATTCTTAGCTTGCGGCCTTAATTTTTTATCCGTGCAATTTGTAGATACGCATACGCATTTATATGCTTCAGAGTTTAACGACGACCGCAATAAAGTGGTAGAGAAAGCTATCCAAAATGGCATTTCTCATATGTTTCTTCCAAACATAGATATACATTCAATTCAACCTATGTTAGATTTATGCTGGAGTTTTCCCAACAATTGTTTTCCTATGATGGGCTTACATCCATGCTCGGTAGACCAACATGTAGATGCACATTTGTTTCAAATTCAAAAATGGTTTAAGAAGCGAAAGTTTTATGCCGTTGGCGAAATTGGTCTCGATTATTATTGGAGCACCGAGTTTAAAGCCGAGCAGATAAAAGCCTTTAAAATGCAGATTCAATGGGCTATTCAGCAAGATTTACCTATTGTTATACATTCTCGAAATAGCAATGAAGATGTCATTTCTATCATAAAGGAAATGAAGCATCCTCGTTTAAGAGGCATCTTTCATTGTTTTGGTGGCGATGCTCAACAAGCCGCAGAAGTAGTAGATGCAGGCTTCTTGCTTGGTATTGGGGGCGTACTCACATTTAAAAACGGCGGACTAGATAAGGCCATCGCAGATATCCCAGTAGAACATCTCGTGCTAGAAACAGATGCTCCCTACCTTGCACCTGTTCCCTATAGAGGCAAACGAAACGAAACATTCTACATCATAGAAGTAGCCCGTAAACTCGCAGAACTCAAAAAACTCGGCCTGAACCAAATCGCCGAAATTACCACCGCCAACGCACTGCGGGTTTTTGGCGTTTCTTAGGCACTGCTGGTTTCGGCACTGCTGGTTTCGGCTTCGCTCAACCACCGGATGGAGTGAAGAGCTTCCCGGCACCGCTGGTTTCGGCTACGCTCAACCACCGGATGGAGTGAAGAGCTTGCCACCTCCGGTGGTTGAGCGTAGCACGAGCATTCTATTCCACCTCCGGTGGTTGAGCGGAGCCGAAACCAGCGGAGGCGGAACGATGGTGAGTTTCGTTCATGCAAGCGGCATATTCGTGTAATTTTTCATAATCTCCTTTCATAAGAGCTTCTTTCTTTTTTCTCGACCATCCTTGTATTTGTTTTTCTCTTTCGAATGCCAAATCAATCCTATTAAACTCTTCGAAATAGAGTAGTTTTATAGGCAGTCGTTTTTTTGTGTAGTTGGCACCTAAACTACTTTGATGTTGATTAATTCTATTATCTAGGTCGATAGTGCTGCCAACATAAAAACTTTTGTCGGAACATTCCAGAATATACATATAGGCTTTCATAAAGGGTAGAAATTTAGAAGCACAAAAGTATAGTTCTGTTTAAGTTTAATCCTTGTTTCATTTAAAAGTAAATCGAGTATGTAAGATTTTTTTTGTAAGATACTTATTTAAATAGCGGTATTTTAGGATGAATTGCGGTTGATTTTTGTTTTTGGTGACTTGTTTCAAATCTCTTTTGCAAGTTTTGCAAATGGTGTAGGAAATTTCAATAATATCCTTATTATTGGTGCCAAATTGAATGCTTTGAAGAAAATTATACAAGCTTGTTTTGTTGTTTTTTCGTGGTTTTGTTTTGAGGTAAATGCTCAACAAACCTATACATTAAAGGGGGTAGTAAAGGATGCTAAAACCTCTGAAGTTTTAATTGGTGCCACCGTGGCGGTTAAGGGCACAAGCACTGGCGTAAGTACCGATTTTGAGGGAGCCTTTTCTCTCAAAACAACTAGTGCTCCTCCTATGGTATTGGTAGTGTCTTATGTGGGTTATGTAAAAGCCGAATTTACGGTTAATATGCCAGGTAAACCCATAGAAATTCGTCTTAAAGAAAATACGCGTGAGTTAAAGGAAGTGGCTATCCGCGATTCGCGTATTACTGCCAAACAAAAGCAAGCTCCGCAAACCATAGAAACCTTAGATGCTATCGCAATCAAGGAAACTCCTGCTGGTAATTTTTATGAGGGTTTAGCTTTGTTGAAGGGTGTAGACATGACTAGCGCAAGTATTGGGTTCAAGATTATTAATACAAGGGGTTTTAACAGTACCTCTCCTGTTAGAAGTTTACAGTTAATTGATGGGGTAGATAATCAGAGTCCGGGATTAAATTTTTCTTTGGGAAATTTCTTAGGTGCTTCCGAATTGGATGTGCAAAAGGTAGATTTAATTGTGGGCGCCAACGGCGCGTATTACGGACCGAATGCTTTTAACGGAGTTATTCATATGCAAACTAAAAGTCCGTTTGATTACCCAGGTTTATCGGTTCAAATGAAATTAGGTGAGCGAAGGTTAACAGAGGTGGCCATCAGGTATGCGGAGGTTTTTAAAAACAAAAAGGGTGAAGACAAATTCGCATATAAATTCAATTTGTTTGCTATGAGTGCGTATGATTGGGAAGCTACTAATTATGAAAAAACCAGTCAGAGCCCAACCGGCGAGCAAAGTCCGGGTGGCTACGACGCTGTTAATGTATACGGTGATGAGTATTCTACCAATCGGTTCAGGCAGTCTGGTATACCTTATCTAGGATACGGATATGCATTAAGAACGGGTTATAAGGAAATAGATTTAGTAGATTATAACTCTAGAAACCTGAAGGCAAACATGGCTTTTCATTATAAATTGAAAAGGGATGTAGAGCTCATTTTTAATTCGAGTTTTGGAACGGGTACAACGGTTTATCAGGGTGATAATAGGTTCAGCTTAAAGGATATTTTATTTAACCAAAATAGAATTGAAATAAGAAAAGAGAATAGCTTTTTTATTAGAGCTTATAACACGCAAGAGGATGCTGGTAGAAGTTTTGATGCATACAGCACGGCTCTTTTGCTTCAGAATTATGCTAAATCGGATAATAATTGGGCAATAGATTATTCTGAGAATTGGAATGGTATGGCGTATAATACCATGATTGGTTTGCGTCCGCCTCCAAATAGTTTGCCACCTGGTGTGGTTTACGAGCAGTATGCCAATCATTTTTTGAATAATTTTTATTACGACACCTTGATGCGTTATCATCAAATGGTGCGCAATACTACCGATAATATGCCTTCCACTTTGAGGGGTGGTTTGCCTCGTTTTGAACCGGGCACAGCACGTTTTGATTCTGCTTACCGCGAGATTATTTCGCTTACCAATAGGGAAGGGGGTTCGCGCTTTTTTGATCAGTCTGCTTTGTATCATATCATGGGTGAAAAGCAGTTTAAGGTGAAGGATTTGGAAGTAAAAATGGGCGGAAACTATAGGCTTTATGCCCCGTATAGTAGGGGTACTATTTTCCTAGATACTGCTGGTATGGATAGAATTTATAACCATGAGTTTGGTTCATACATAGGTTTAGAACATAAGTTTTTGGATAATAAATTAAAGATTAGCTTTACAAATCGTTTAGATAAAAATCAAAATTTTAATTTGCTTTGGTCGCCTGCTGCCAGTGCAGTTTACACGCATAATCAACATGTGTTTAGGGTTTCTGCTAGCAGTGCTATCCGTAATCCAACTCTTACAGATCAATATATAAATTTAAATGTAGGAAGAGCTACCTTACTTGGTAACTTAAAAGGGTATGATAGTTTGGTAACAGTAGAGAGTTTAGTGGATGCTTTTAATAATGGTAAGGATCGCTTGAGCTATTTTAATGTAGCGCCTATTCGTCCGGAGCGAGTAAAAACTATTGAGTTTGGCTACCGAGGAAACTTAGGTGAAAAGTTCTTTGTAGATATGAGCTATTACTATTCTTGGTATGATGATTTTATTGGATTTAAAATTGGGGCAGATTTAAACTGGACAGATTTATACCCAAGTTCGGTTATGGTATATAGGGTTAGTGCTAATGCAGTTGACCAAGTAACAACGCAAGGATTAACGGTGGGAGTGAACTATTTTTATGAGAAATATTTGGGCTTTTCTGGGAATTATTCTTGGAATAAGTTAGACCGACAAGGTTCTACCGATCCGCTAATTCCTGCTTTTAATACGCCCGAGCACAAATATAATGTGGGTATAAATGGTAGGAATATTACCAGCAAACTTGGTGAATATGAAATATCAGATTGGGGGTATGCTGTTAACTGGAAATGGCAGCAGGGCTTTATGTTTGAGGGTTCTCCGCAATTTACAGGATTTGTGCCAGAATACGGAATGTTAGATGTTCAGGTAAATAAATTTTTTGCACAAGAGAAGCTAACCATGAAAGTTGGGGCAAGTAACGTTTTAAATAATAGGGTTATTCAAGTTTATGGCGGACCAAGAATTGGGCGTATGGCGTATTTTTCGCTGTTGTTTGATTTTGGTAAATAGAACTTTTTTTTCTATAGATTTGTTTAAAAGAAATAATAATATAATTTGCTACAGATTAATAATAAACTAACCACAATTTAATATAATATGAAGAAAAATCTCCTAAAATCTATCGCACTTGTAGCAAGTTTTTTTGCTATAGAGGCGAAGGCGCAAGTTACCTTTATTGATAAGGTGAGTGCCGTTAATGTTACCAACAACATTATGTATGATTCTAATGCAGCTGTAAACATTCTTTTTGGTCAGGTGCCAGGAATTCAGCCATTATTTTCTAACAAATTAATGTGTGATGTGTATACACCTACCAGCGTAAGTGGTAAAAAGCCTCTAGTTATTTTGGCTCATACCGGAAGTTATTTGCCTGGTATCGTAAACAAACAAACCACCGGAAATCGCAAAGAC
>JAKRSG010000260.1 GCA_022402405.1 Bacteroidia bacterium
GGTATCAAAATGATTAGAAGGCATGGTTTTAACATGGGCATAAAATGCTTTTCTGTGAGAACTGTTTGCTAATATATTTTGTATTAAAGGCCAATCACTATGATTTGAATGCACATCAGGCGGCAATTGCTGCATCCCCAAAGTGCTCAAACTTCCCATACTGTTTGATGGTCCGCCAACAAACGGAAACGCACCAAATGCCATGTTTAAATCCCATATAACCGGAACATATTTACCCGCATCTGTCTTGTATAAATAATAGTTCTGACAAAAAGCACCTGTATAACTATCTAAATTAACCAGCAGTGAATTAAATGCCAACATCCAAATAGTTTTATCTATATCTAATACATTCTCTAAAAAACCAGGTTTATTATTTAGTGTATCGCACAAGTTAACAAAATCCTTCCAACCACCATCCGATTTTATCTCATAAAAAGAAGCATAAGCATTGCTATCTGCACCTTTGTAGGCAAGATTACATTTATTGGCCGGACTAGGATTTAACAAAGGATTAGCTTTGATGAAAGAATTGTTTCTAGATGCAAATTTCGCCTCAACAAAATCTTTGTTAATGCTCTCTGTATTGGTATATAAACCCAGGTATTCTTTGTTAATATAAAGCTTAGCAAAATTACATTTAGGTGCATCCATGTAAGCGCCCAGAATATGGTAGGCTAATGCTTCACGAACAAAAGACGGATCACCATATCCATTGCTTAATTTTATATCTTGATACCCCTGATAATTTTGCTTTTTAAACGTATTAAGTTCTATATGAAAAGGATTTTTTACATACTCAGATTTATAACTGCTATTACCCTTAAACTTAATACCCACTTCGGTAAACATTTCACCATTAATCCAAATGGTATCGGCCAAAAGATAATCGTTTGTTCCTCCTTCTTTAAGCGCAATTAGTTTGGTTCTCCAGGCAGTATCGGCAATACTCAACTCAATCTTTTGTATGGTTTTTAAGTCGTAAAAATCTTGGGCAGAAAGTCCCAAAACTAGGTTCAAACCAAACCACAAAAAGGCTAAACGTTTATACATAATTACTCAATAATAAGGGGCTTCGAGAACTGCTCTTGATTAGAAAAAGTACAGGTAAGAATATAAAAACCCGACATTAATTTTTGAGTATCCAATTCGAGTATTTTGTCTGTAGTATTGTTTGATTTACTTAACACTATTTTACCCATAAGGTCTGTTATTGTAACCGACAATACCTTTAAAGGCAACTCAAATTCAAGAGTTAATTTATCCTTTGCAGGATTTGGGAAAATAGTATAGGTATTTTCATGCTTGAAGGCATTTAAACCCGCAGCTGTACAAGGTTCACATGAGCCAAAACAAACAGATGTAGCTTGTTTATGAGCATCAACCAGAATGCTTCTATTAAAACCATTACTACAAGCTGTTGGCACTACCTCAACACTATCGTAGTTTGTGCCATTTACAAATCTATATTCATGCAAAAAAGCACTATCTACATACAACAAAACATCGTAAAACTTTTGGTGAATATTATCCATTTTTATCAAGTTTGGAGACGCATTACTCCAAACATAAATGCCCGAAGAAGCCACGTTTACCAGCTCTTTAGCATCTACTGATAGTCGGCATAACTTTTTACCAGCAGGGGCATTCCCTCCAAATAAAATAACAGGAAAGGTGAAGGTATCTGCTGAGGTAGAATCAACATAAATCCAGCGATTATCGATAAATTCATAGTTTACACGCGATTCTTCTGGCACAAATTCTACTTCATAAAACTGATCGCCATTCACAAATTTATATTGATACACTCTATTGGCAGGAATATCTACCACCACACTGTAAATATCCGTGCTTCCCTCTTGCAAACACCTAGTGGTATTGCTTTGCCAATCGCCACCCGGAAAGCCTGCCAATGCCTGAAAATTACCCGTAACATGAACACCAGTAGACATGATAGTTTGCCCACTCATATCTACCGCAAATTTTACTTTTTTAGCTTGAACCCAAGAAGCCGAAAAAAGCACAAAAACACTTATTAAATAAATATACTTTTTCATATTGAGTTAGCATTTAAAATCAATTTAATACTGGCTGAACCAAGTCCGTTGATATGAAGGTTTACAAAATAGAATCCATTATCAAGGCCACTTAAATCAAATTGATTTATGTTACTTACTTGCGTAATGATTTGACCGTTTAAACCAATTATCTCTACCTGATATTCGTACTTGTTTAGTTCAGGATAATCTATAACAAATAAACCCGTGCTTGGATTGGGATAAAGAAAAGCCTTTTGGTTCAAACCGTATTTAGAAATGCCTGTTGAAGTGCCCAGTTTAAATCCGGGAGAATAGCTGTATTTACAGCCACGTTCGTCTGTTGTTCTTACCAAGTATACGCCGTTAGAAGTGGGCGCAAAGGTTTGTAAATTAGCACTAGAAATTTGTACTCCATCCTTGTACCATTGATAGGTGCTTGCAGAAGATGCTTTTAGTTCTGTTCCTTCTTGAGTAATGCTTGGAATAGGCGGTGCGGGGTATTTCACATGACAGGTATCGTACTTAAAAGCCTGCGCCACGGAGCCTGTTACGGTTTTGGTCCATAACTGAGTACCAGCTGCGTTTATTTCATATATCTTTCCAGAGAGGGCAATACATACTAACATATTACCATTTGGCAATTGTAGTGAGTTACCCATATTGGAGGTTTTTCCGTTGGCTACATGACGAAAATCGTAAGTATTTGGACCATAAGGCAAGCCTGGTTCTCTCACATAATTATAGCCATTCATAACAGGCTTAATTTGATCTATGGTAGAAAAAGAAGTGGTTCCATTATTGTTGAACCCAACCAAATTTCCGGCATTTGGAACACCCTCTGGAATCCAATGAGCATCGTGCGAAACATTTAAAACTGCCGTGCCTGTTTGTCCCCACGCCACTGGATTTCCCCAACGAAACAAGATATCTCCGCCTTTACCAGCATTGCCACCCGAGTGCGAAGCCGCCTCAGCTGTGGTGGTAGAATGGTCTATTACAAACCACTCGCTAAAGGTTCTGCTAGAGAAAGCAATTTGGTCTAAGATAGGATTATAATCTATCCCGTTCATGTGCATCCAATCTTTGGCTGTTTTGTAGTTAATGTTTAACAACTCTGGATGGTCTTTAACCGCAGGTTTGTAGTTTGCTTTTGCAGGGTTTACGTCCTGAACCAAATGATCCCACGCGTGCCATTCCCAAACCACTTCACCTGTGGTAAGTCCGGTTGGCTTAATTTCTACAATCTTATCTGGCCACATTACGATGCTGGTATTACTACCTGCGGCACTAACTTCGGTAGCAGATTTAAGTTCATAAGCAATGAGCAAAACATTGCCATTAGGCATACCACAAATATCGTGATGGGAGCAATATTCGGTGGTTGAGTAAACGTAATCCCATAGGATATTCCCATTCCAATCTACCTTTTGCACCTGACCACAAATGGGTCCGCCCGAAAAAGAATTACCCGTTCTGGCAACTGTTCTAAGTACAATTCCACCGGGTAAGATATAGCTGGAATAGCCTGTTTTACCAGTAAAACTCCATGTTTTATAAACCTGTTGATTAGTATCTAAAAGCACACCAGAAGAGCTACCCATTAAACTATAAAAAGTGTAATCGCCCCACTGTTGTGCTATAACGGGCGACATAAAAAGGACATAAAGCCAAGTAGCGATAGTAAAAAGTTTTTTCATTTAGGTTAAGTTAATATGAAACAAATGTGAATTTTTTGCTCAAAAATTCATCTTTGGATAAGATAATTGACAAATAGTTTACAGATAGATTAATTATATCTTTAAATGATTGGTATTATTTCTGATAATCAGCTCAAAAGAATTTCCATTAAACTCTAGCACATACAGACAAAGATTGGAATGTTCAAAAGATTCCATTTCAGAAAGAGGCAATTGAAGCATGGTACAGAGCAAACTTTTCATAGCCCTTCCATGAGTAGCCACCAACACACAAGTTTCCTTTTGCCGTTTTAAAAATTCTATGAAGTTTAGCTGTCTATGTTGCAATTCTGCAGCACTTTCGCCATTTACAATTTTAGCGGAATAATCCCCATTTTTCCATGCATTTACTACATCCCAATAGGCCTTTCGCTCGGTTTCGTTCTGCGGTTTCCCCTCAAAAACACCCCACGAAATCTCATTTAATTCAGTAAACGTTTGGTATGATTTCCCGGCTTCAATAAAAGGCAATACCGATTCTTGGGTTCGAACCAAAGCCGAAGTGTAAATTTTTTGAAACTTGATGTCTTTGTACATTTCATAAAATTTGCCCGCCTGCGAAATCCCTCTTTCATTTAGACTGCTATTAATGCCGCTTCCCTGCACTATTCCTAATTTATTGAACTCTGTTTCTCCGTGACGAATGATATAAATAAGTTTGTTTTCCATTGCAGGCAAAATAAATATAAGTTAAGAAACTTGTTTGTATAAGTCATAAAATTGTATATTGCTTGCAATAAATCCCAGTTATGAGAACACAACAACTAAAGTACACCCAACAAAAGGGATGGGAAACAGTTTCTAAAACAGAAGAAAACATTAACCCTCAATTAATTTTTGCTTTTGGTTCGAGCCAATTAATTGCGCAAAATACTCCATTAGCTTCGTTAAGAAATAGCTATCCAAACGCCGTATTTGTTGGTGGAAGTTCTGCAGGCGAAATAACTGATACTCTTGTATTAGACGATACCATCATTGCCACCTTAGTAGAATTTAAGCACAGTAAAGTGGCCTATGTTTCGGAAACTATAAATCATGCAGACGAGAGTTTTAATGTGGGTTCAAACCTAGTTAAGAAATTAGACAAAAAAGATCTTGTTCACGTATTTATCATGAGTGAAGGGTTAAATATAAATGGCTCTGAATTAGTGAGAGGTGTTAGAGATGTAATGCCAGAGAATGTTGTAGCAACAGGTGGTTTAGCTGGTGATGGTCCACATTTTAAAGAGACATATATCCTGAACGAAAATGGTGAAGCCAGCAAAAATTTAGTTTCGGCCATTGGCTTTTATGGGACTAAATTGAGCGTTGCCTATGGCAGTTTGGGAGGTTGGGATAATTTTGGAATAGAGCGTTTGGTAACCAAATCGAATAAAAACATTTTATTTGAATTAGACGGTAAACCTGCTTTAGAATTGTATAAATCATTTTTAGGAGAATACGCCAAAGATTTGCCATCATCAGGACTATTGTTTCCATTAAACTTGCGCACTAATCGTAACGACGAACCAGTAGTAAGAACTATTTTGGGAGTAAATGAAGAAAATCAGTCATTAACCTTTGCGGGCGATATTCCAGAAGGAAGTTATGTGCGATTAATGAAAGCTAATTTCGACCGATTGATAGATGGTGCTATTGGAGCAGCTGAATCTACCTTAAAAAATCATGGAGGCAATAAGCCTAGTTTAGCCATCCTTATCAGTTGTGTAGGGAGAAAATTAGTTTTAAAACAAATGGTTGAAGAAGAAGTTGAAGGAGTTTCAGATGTATTAGGTAAAGAAACCTGCTTAGCAGGATTTTATTCGTACGGTGAAATTTCTCCCTTCTCTAACGAATCTAAATGTGAATTACATAACCAAACTATGACTATTAGCTCCTTTTATGAACTAGACTAAGCACTACCCTATTATGCATAGATTATTAAAACGTCAACTCAAAAAACTATTTGGAGAATCTACGCCCGAAATAAACGAATTAAACCAACTCATTGAGTTAGTAGATGAAAGTTACAGAAACTTTCAAGACGATTATAATAAGCTAGAGAATATCCTTGAATTAAGCAGCAGAGAATCGTTTAAGGAATTGAGCAATTTTAAAGTTGCTATAGACACCGCTGCATTAGTATCTTTAACAGATGCGCAGGGAAACATTTTAATGGCCAATGAAAATTTTTGCAAAGTTTCTGGCTTCCCACTTGGTGAACTAATTGGTAAAAATCACAATGTAATAAACAGTGGTTTTCATTCCCATGAATTTTTTCGAGAAATGTGGCAGACTATTAAGTTGGGCCAAGTTTGGAAAGGTGAAATTTGTAATAGAAAAAAGAACGGCGACATATATTGGGTAGACTCCAGTATTATACCCTTTTTAAACGAAACTGGTCAACCTTATCAATATCTTTCTATCCGATTTGAAATTAGTAAAAGAAAGAAAATTGAAGAAGAAATAAAGCGCTTAGCCTTAGTGGCACAAAAAACACAAAATGCAGTTATTATTACAGATGCAGAAGGCATTGCTATATGGACAAATGAAGGTTTTGAGCGTATAACAGGTTATTCCTTTGATGAGTTAGTGGGTAAAAAACCAGGTCATTTATTGCAAGGAAAAGACACCAACGAAGAAACGAAAGCTAGCATTTCAAAAGCAATAAAATCGGTTCAGGCCTATACTGGCGAAATTTTAAATTACAAGAAAAACGGTGAAATTTATTGGATTTCTTTAACTATAACTCCATTGATGGATGATGATAAACACATTGGATTTATTGCGATTGAATCTGACATAACTGAAAAGAAAAAAGTTGAAACAAGGCTGAAGGAAAGCGAAGAGAAATTTAGGCTTTTGATAGAATCGGCAACCGACATATTTTATTATACAGACGCTTATGGTAATTTCACATATGTAAATAATATTTCAGCTGAAATTACTGGATTTTCTACCGAAGAACTGCTTCAAATGAATTACTTAGATTTGGTTCAGCCCAATTACCGGAAACAAGTAGCTCAGTTCTATTTAAAGCAAGCAAAAGAAGGTAGTTTGGTAACGTATTTTGAGTTTCCAATTAAAACAAAAAGCGGCCGCACGGCTTGGATCGGACAAAACGTGCAGCTTATAAAAACAGGCGACAACAAGCGGGGCATTCAAGCCATTGCACGCGATATAACCAAGCTAAAAGATGCTCAGTTGGAAATTGAAAGCTCGCATAACTTCTTGAATGAAATTATGGAAGCTAGTCCGAACCCCATGTTTGTAAAAAATAGAGAGCATAAATGGATTTTAGTAAACCATGCTTACACAGAATTTACTCAAATTGATAAGAGTAAAATTCTCGGTAAAACTGAAAGAGAATTCTTAGACAAAGAAGAGGCAGAAGAATTTATTAGAAACGACGAAGAACAGTTTATAAGTAGAGAGGCTCAAGAGAAAGAAGTTATTTTTAGAGGCAACAGCGGTACTGAGAAAACCTTATTAGTTAAAAAGACTATTGTAGAAAATGGTGGAGCACTATTCTTAATTGCCAACATAACGGATATTACCAAACTTAAAGAACAAGAGAAACAAGTTCTTTTATACAACAAGATTGCTGATCAAATTAGTGATGCCATTTCTGTATCAGACTATACCGGAACCATTATCTATGCCAATGAAGCACATGCTAAAAACTTAGGAAAATCGAGGTCGGAGCTCATTGGAAGTTCTATTACAGAAATGGAAAAATCGTTTGCTACTTTAAAGGATTGGCAGCAGCATTACGACGAAGTTAAGCAGAAAAAGAATATACTTATTGAAGGTGTAAATAAGCGAAAAGATGGTAGTGAATTCCCTGTAGAGGCGCATGTTAAATATGTAAATATTGAAAACAAAGGATACATTGTTGCTGCCATTAGAGATATTTCTGAGCGAATACAAGCGGCACAGGAAGTAAAAACATTAAAAGAATTTTACGAGAACGTATTGCATAAAATTCCATCCGACATTGTTGTATTTGATAAAGAACAACGTTATTTATTTTTAAATGAATTGGCTATTAAAGACCCTGTGCGCAGGGCATGGATAGTGGGTAAAACCGACTTTGAATACTGCCGTGAATTTAATAAGCCTATTGAAATGGCAGAGAGTAGAAATAAAATTTTTCAAAAAGTAATTGCAGATAAGGCTCAGTTAGAATTTGAAGAAAAAGTAACTAGTCAGGAAGGAAAAGTAGTATGGATGCTCAGAAGATTCTTCCCAATTTTAGACCATAATAACGAGATTGTAAACGTATTTGGATTTGGAATAGACATAACAAATAGAAAAGAAAGTGAAGAGAAAATAAAAGAGAATGAAGAACGATTAAAGCTAGCTACCAGCTCGGCAAACTTAGGTATTTGGGATTGGAACCTTATTACCAATTCTCTTATTTGGGAAGCCAGCATGTATGATATATTTGGGGTAGAGGCCAGTCAGTTTAAAAATGATTATGAAGCCTTTTCTCAAACCTTACATCCAGAAGATAGAGAAAAGGTTCAGGAAGATATAAAAGAAGCCATTGCTAATAATGAAGATTATAAAAATGTATTTAGGATAATTACCAAAGATGGTGAAACTAGGTACATAAAGGCCGTTTCTAAAACATTTAGAGACGATTCTGGTAATGCTTATCGCATGATTGGTGTAAATTATGATGTTACCGAAACTACCCTAAACCAAGAACGCCTTTTAAAACAACAACAAGATTTAGAGGAAGCACAACATTTAGCAAAAGTAGGAGGTTGGGAAATTACGGTGGCCAATAAGAGCATTTATTGGTCGAAAGAAATTTATACCATTTGCGATTACCCAGAGAGTTTTGAACCTAGTTTAAATGCAACCTATGAAATGTTTACCAGCGCCACAAGACCAGCTATTATACAAGGATTCTTTAATGCCATTGAACAACATCAAGAATTTGAAATAGAAGGACAAATACTTACTAGTTCTAAGAAACTTGTTGATATAAAGGTAAGAGGAATTCCTTATCTGGAAAAAGGTAAAGTAATGGCTATAAGAGGAATATTCCAAGATATAACTCAAGAGAAAACGGCTAGCAAAATGCTAGAGCAATATACAGCCGATTTAGAAAAGAAAAATAAAGAGTTAGATCAGTTTGCCTATGTAGTTTCTCACGATTTAAAAGCACCATTGCGAGGCATAAACAACCTTAGTATGTGGATTGAGGAAGATTTGGAAGGCAAATTAGAGCCAGATACTAAAAACAACCTCGACCTCATGCGTAAACGTGTTAAACGCATGGAAGGACTAATAGACGGTATTTTGCAATATTCGAGAGCAGGAAGGATTAAATACGAAAAAGTAAAATTCGGTTTAAAAGAGTCAATAGAAGAATTGATTCAAAATATGGAGCCGCCATCTAATTTTACAATAGTAGTTCCAGAAAATTTGCCTCGTATGCAAACGGAGAAAATCGCCATCGAACAAGTTTTTGCGAATTATATCAGCAATGCCATTAAATACAACAATAACCCCAATCCGAAGGTTGAGATAAGTTTTGAAGAAGTGGATGGTTTTTATCATTTTTGTGTTTCAGATAACGGACCAGGGATTGAAAAAGAGTTTTTTGAAAAAATATTTGTCATTTTCCAAACATTACAGGCACGTGATACCTTTGAGAGTACAGGAGTTGGTTTGGCCATTGTGAAAAAAATGGTTGAAGAAAAAGGAGGCAAGGTTTGGCTACAATCAGAAATGGGTGTAGGCACCAAGTTTTATTTTTCGTGGCCAGCTTTAGAATTAGAAACAGAATAAAAATGGTAAAAAAACTTGCACTCTTTATCCTCTATTTCGTTCTGAACCTACATTTGGTTCAGGCCCAATGCGTAGATCCTTTAGCTATTTCGCCAGGATT
>JAKRSG010000027.1 GCA_022402405.1 Bacteroidia bacterium
GCGGGTTCAGAGCATCCGCATGCTGCTCAACAACCAAAAGAATTAAAATTCTAAGAGATGGAAATCAATAACGCATTAGGAAGAAGAAAAACAGCTGTTGCTCGTGTTTACCTTACAGCAGGTACCGGTAACATTACTGTAAACAAGAAGGATTACAAAACATACTTTCCTACGCTAAACTTGCAGATTGCTGCAGTTAAGGCTTTTGAAGTAACCAACACAGTTGGTCAGTTTGATGCAACTATCCACGTAGATGGTGGCGGTCAAACTGGTCAGGCAGATGCTATTAAATTAGCTATCTCACGTGCATTGGTAAAGCATAGCGCCGAGCTAAAGCCAGCTTTGAAAGTAGCAGGATTGTTAACTCGTGATCCAAGAATGGTAGAACGTAAAAAGCCAGGTCAGAAGAAGGCTCGTAAGCGTTTCCAATTCGTAAAACGTTAATCAGTATTTATCAATTTATATGTCAAAAATCACGCACGAAGAGTTGCTGGAAGCGGGAGTGCACTTTGGTCACTTAACTCGCAAATGGAATCCGAAAATGGCACCATATATCTTTATGGAGAAAAACGGAATCCACCTCATCGATTTACACAAAACAGCTGTAAAGCTGGATGAGGCCGCTAATGCCATTAAGAACATTGTTAAGTCAGGACGTAAAGTTCTTTATGTTGCTACTAAAAAGCAAGCTAAAGAAATCATGGAGTCTGAAGCTAAACGTGTAAACATGCCATACGTTTGCGACCGCTGGTTAGGTGGTATGTTAACAAACTTTGGTACGGTTAGAAAAAGTATCAAAAAATTGCAAACATTAGAAAAGTTAGCACAAGATGGTACTTATACCAACATCAACAAAAAAGAGCGTCTAATGATAGACCGCGAAAAAATTAAGTTGAAGAAGGTATTAGGAGGTATTGCAGATTTAAATCGTTTACCTGCTGCTTTGTTAATCGTTGATATCAAACGCGAACACATCGCAGTAGCTGAAGCTACTAAATTAAATATCCCTACATTCGGTATCGTTGATACCAACTCAGATCCAACATTAGTAGATTTTCCTATTCCTGCCAATGATGATGCAGCTAAATCAATTGCCTTGATTACCCGTTACATCACAGACGCAATCGTTGAAGGATTATCTGAACGTAAGCGCGAAAAAGAGGAATCAGCCGATAAAGAAGCTGTTGCCGAAAAAGAACAAGCTTAATAACGAAAAAGCCTCCGCCCAAAGGCGGGGGCTTTTTTAAAATACCCCAATCCAAAAAACATTTTAACATTCAATAATAAAATTATGAGTATAAGTGCAGCAGATGTAAATAAATTACGCCAAATGACCGGTGCCGGTATGATGGACTGCAAAAAAGCATTACAAGAAACTAACGGTGATTTTGATGCCGCTGTAGATTTCTTACGTAAAAAAGGAGCTAAAATTTCTGCTAATCGCGCTGATCGCGATGCAAAAGAAGGTGCTATTATCGCTAAAGTTTCTGCAGATGGAAAACTTGGTGTAATTGTACAATTAAGTTGTGAAACTGATTTCGTTGCTAAAAATGAAGACTTCGTTGCCTTCACTCACAAATTAGCTGAAATCGCTATCGCTAACAAAGCTGAGTCTATCGATGCGTTAAAAGCATTACCAATGGACGGATTAACCGTTGCTGATAAAATTACTGAACAAGTAGGTAAAATCGGAGAGAAAATTGATGTAGTTAAATACGAAATCGTAAATGGCGAAAACATCATCCCATACATCCACGCTGGTAACAGATTAAGTGTATTGGTTTCATTAAACTTAGTTCCTTCTGAAGCTAACTTCATCGCTGGTAAAGACGTAGCTATGCAAATTGCTGCTTTAAATCCAGTTGCTGTAGACAAAGACGGTGTAGACCAAACAATCATCGATCGCGAGATTGCTATTGGTATGGACCAAGCTCGTGCAGAAGGTAAGCCTGAAGCTATGTTAGAGAAAATTGCTCAAGGTAAATTAGGTAAATTCTACAAAGAAAATACCTTATTAAACCAAGAGTTTGTTAAAGATAGCAGCAAAACCATCGCTCAAATGCTTGATGGCATTGAAAAAGGTTTAACTGTAACTTCTTTTAAACGAATTTCTTTATAATATTTTTTAAAAAAAAGGCTGTCTCTATCGAGATAGCCTTTTTTTTGTGCCCAATAAAAACGTAATCTTGTACTTTTAAATTACCAATTATGAAATACCAACGTGTTCTTCTTAAGCTGAGCGGCGAAGCTCTTATGGGTGATATGCAATTTGGAATCGACCCAAAAATTTTAGAACAATATGCATTAGACATCAAAAAAGTAGTGGATTATGGTGTGCAAGTAGCCATCGTAATTGGAGGTGGTAATATTTTTAGAGGCGTATCTGGTGTAGCAGGTGGATTAGTAGAACGCGCCCAAGGCGATTATATGGGAATGCTTGCAACCGTTATTAACTCAATGGCCTTGCAAGGTGCATTAGAAAAAATTGGACTAAAAACCAGATTGCTTACTGCCATTCACATGGAGCAAATAGCAGAGCCTTTTATCAGAAGAAGAGCTATCCGTCATTTAGAAAAAGGTAGAGTCGTAATCTTTGGTGCTGGTACGGGTAATCCATACTTTACCACAGATTCAGCTGCGGCACTTCGTTCTGTAGAAATAGATGCTAACTTAGTACTTAAAGGTACGCGCGTAGATGGTATCTATACTGCAGATCCAGAAAAAGACCCATCTGCAACTAGGTTCAGCCAGATATCTTTTGAAGAAGTATATGAAAGAGGCCTAAATGTGATGGACATGACAGCCATTACGCTTTGCCAAGAAAATAAAATGCCAATCGTGGTTTTTGATATGAACAAACAAGGGAATTTTCTCAAAGTTTGTGCAGGTGATACCGAGGTTGGAACAACAGTTAGTTAAAAAAAAAGAGGCCAAAAGCCTCTTTTTTTTTAACTATTATTTTAATTAGCCATTGTTCTTATTCCAAGAACAGACTTGGCCATTTGCTGAATTGCCTTTGCATCATAGCCGCATTCTGCATATAGCTCATGCTGCTCGCCATGCTCCACAATTCTATCTGGCATACCCATTCTTGTTAGGTCGGCGTGGTAATGATTTTCTGCCATAAACTCTAAAATGGCTGAACCAAATCCGCCAACTATGGTACCATCTTCCACCGTAATGATATGCTTGTATTGCGCAAACACCTCATGTAACATCTCTTCATCTAAAGGCTTCACAAAACGCATATCATAATGCCCGCAAGAAATTCCTTCTTTTTCTAATAAATTTACGGCTGTTTGAGCCAAAATACCTGCTGTTCCAAATGAAAGGATGGCCATGTCGGTACCCGATTTTAACTTTCTACCTTTACCTACTTCTATCTCTGCAAACGGACGCTTCCAATCTATAAGAACACCATTACCACGAGGATAACGAATAGAGAACGGACCAGCATTTTTATCTAAAGTAGCAGTAAACATTAAGTTTCTCAACTCTTCTTCGTTCATGGGTGCAGAAACAACCATATTTGGAACACAACGCATGTAAGGAATATCGAGCATTCCGTGGTGCGTCTGACCATCGGCACCAGCCAAGCCAGCTCTGTCCATGC
>JAKRSG010000261.1 GCA_022402405.1 Bacteroidia bacterium
CTTGGACGAGGATCGTTTACACCACCTAAAATCATTGGATCATCCATTGATGAAAATACATTATTTCCACCACCACCAATAAAATTAGCACGTGTGTAGGTAGCGCCACGAACCGATAATAAATTTGGCTGAGAACCACCCTTTGTTAAAACGTTATAATCACAGCTATCTAAATTATTTCCACCAGAGATAATACATAAGTTGGTTGAAGAAGTATTTAATAATTGTATGATATTGTTTTTTATAATACAACCCGCATTGGCAGAAGAACCTAAGTTTATACCTACGCCATTAGCCATATTCATTAGAATAGTATTATTAAATACCTTATGATTACGTGGCTGAGAAAAATCCATTCCAAACGAAGAGGTATTTCTAAAAGTAGGCTTTATATAATTGTTAGTAATACGTGTTGGATATAAAACAGAAGTATTAGCATTATTAGATTGGAAATGGATACCATACTGACCAGCATCTTCAATTACATTGTAACTTACATCATAATAATTGATACCAGAGGTAGAACCATTACAATGGTGAATACCTTTGCTTGTAGTAGATAAAGTAGACATTTTAATATAGTTCCACTTAATCATGTAACCTTGGGTATTAGATCCACTAATACCTGTGCTTCCAGCTCCAAAAATTTCATTCCAACGGATATAAAAATTAAAGCTACCACCTGATTGTGTAGAGGCAGAACTACTCATAAAAATACCCATGTTACCACCAAAAATGTAGTTAGAGTCGATGAAGATGTTAAACGCTGTTGATGAACTACTAGAACATCCACCACCCGTAGCTGAAACATTTGAGTTGGAGATGTTAATAGCTTTTACACTTGTGCTGGTAGATGAAGGAACAATAACCTTACAATTTCTAATAGAGTTGTTGTTTACAGCTCCTAAAAATTGAACACCTACTCCTGTAGAGCCTAATGCACGAATAGTTAAGTTTCTTAGGTTTACCCAAGCACACGCATTAAATCGGAAAGTGTGATTGTCTGATGTAGCTGAAGACGTAAACTGAATAGTACGAGTGTCTGAATTTCCATTACCACCATCAAAGGTGATAGTATTGGTAGCACTGGCACCTGGAATAGCAGGGATGTTTACCTGTTCAATGTAGGTACCTTGCATTACGTTAAAAACAACCGGACCATTTACTCCAACAGTTCCACTGTTTGATGGACCTCCATCGGGTCTGGTTCCGGTGCTGGTCATGTATATAACCGCAGAGGTAAAGTCTTTAAACTCGGTTGCACTGGCCGTAGCCGCCGAGTCGATGGTGTACGCACCACTTAATTGTGTTGCTTGCGCTGGCATCCATGCCAATCCAAAACAAACAAGAATAAATAGTTGTAAAGTTTTTTTCATGTTTTTAAAATTTAGACGATTATAGGAAAAAATAATTTCAAACAAGCATTTTTTGTAAAATTTTAACTACAAATTGTAAACTTTAAGAATAAATTAAGAAATTTCGAGGCTCATGTTAACAAAACTCTTGTCACTCTATATCCTCGAAATACACAAATAAACCCTACCTTGCGCCCATGAATTATTTGAGGGCAGAAAACCTGTCGAAACGATACGGAGAGCGAGTATTATTTGAAAACATCTCCTACACTTTAGCTAAAGGAAATAGAGTTGCATTGATTGCAAAAAATGGAACTGGTAAAACTTCTTTACTTAATATTTTAACTGGAAAAGATGAACCCGACTCTGGTTCTGTAATTATAGATAAACACATTAAGTGGGCCTACTTGGCTCAAGAACCTAGTTTTGATAAACTAGATACGGTTTGGGAAGCTGTGTTTAACTCGGATAATGAAATTATTAAGGCCGTTGCAGATTATGAGTGGTGCATGGAAGCGCTTAATCAAGACCCCAACAACGAATCGGTTCAGACCAAATTGCAAGTGGCCATGGAACAAATGGATGTATACCAAGCTTGGGATATTGAAGCAAGAGTACACACCATCTTAACTCATTTAAATTTACAACATCACTTAAACCACACGGCCGAACAACTAAGTGGCGGACAAAAAAAACGTTTAGCCTTGGCGAGAGTTTTGATTCAAAGTCCGGATATGCTTATTTTGGATGAACCTACCAATCACCTCGATATTCCTATGATTGAGTGGCTAGAGGCTTATTTAAAATCGCAGGATATAACTTTATTACTAGTTACGCACGATAGGTATTTCTTAGATAATGTTTGTACAGAGATAATAGAACTAGACCTCGGAACTTTGTATACTTATAAAGGTAACTATGCCTATTTTTTGGAGAAGAAACAACAACGCGAAACCTATCAAGCTAAGGAAGCGGAAGAAGCCAGAAAATTGGCCAAAAAGGAATTAGAATGGATGCGCAGGCAACCTAAAGCTAGAACCACCAAATCTAAAAGTAGAATAGATGCCTATTATGCTACCAAAGAAAAAGCGGCCTTCAAAAAAGACGATTCGCAAGTAGAAATTGTGATGCAAATGAAACGCATGGGCGGCAAAATTCTGGAAGTACAGCAATTAACTAAAAATTTTGGTCAACTTAAAATTGCAGAAGACTTTACCTACTTGTTTAAACCAGGCGAAAGAATTGGTATCATAGGAAAAAATGGTGTTGGAAAATCTACTTTCTTAAACCTTTTGCAGGGCTTAGAAAAACCAGATTCGGGAAAGGTGGTTAAAGGTGAAACCATAAAATTTGGGTATTATGGTCAGCGCGGACTTGAAATAAAAGAAGACAAGCGTGTGATAGAAGTTATCACAGATATTGCCGAATATTTGGAAGTAGGAAAAGGCGTAAAGCTAACAGCCATCGCTCTTCTTCGTATGTTTTTGTTCGACCCAAAGAAGCAACATAACTTTGTAAGCACCCTGAGTGGTGGAGAAAAAAGAAGATTATACCTGCTAACAATTTTAATGGAGAAACCTAACTTCTTAATCTTGGATGAACCTACCAATGATTTAGATATTGAGACCTTAAATGTATTAGAAGAATTCCTTGAATCGTATGAAGGATGCTTGCTGGTAGTAACGCACGATAGGTATTTTATGGATACTTTGGTTGACAAACTTTTTGTATTTGAAGGGGAAGGTTACATCAGAGATTTTAATGGAAACTACCAAGATTATTTGAATGAATTAGAAGATAAAAAACTAGCTGCCTACGCTGCAAAACAGGAAGCCAATAAACCTAGTTTGCCTACTGTTAAGGAGCAAGCAAAACCAGTAGAGAAAAAGAAACTCTCATTTAAAGAACAAAGAGAACTTCAAGAGCTGGAGCAAGAAATAGAAAAGCTGAACCAAGAAAAAGCATCGTTGGAAGATATGCTTGCTAAGGGTAGCGAAAGTCATGAAGAACTTTTATCATGGAGTCAATCGCTAGAATCTATCAAGTCTAGCCTCGATGAAAAAGAACTGCGTTGGTTAGATTTAACAGATTAGCATCAATATAATTTAGAACATATGGAGTTTATTGATTGGAACGATTTTGAAAAGGTAGAATTGAGGGTAGGCACCATCATTGGTGCCAAAGTATTTGAAAAGGCAAAGAAACCTGCTTATCAAGTATGGGTAGATTTTGGCGAATTTGGTATCAAAAAAAGTAGTGCACAAATTACGCATCATTATACTTGCGAATCGTTAATCAATAAGCAAATTGTAGGCGTTATAAACTTTCCTCCTAAGCAAATAGGCCCTTTTATTTCAGAATTTCTGGTTACTGGTTTTGCAGATGAAAACGGCCATATTGTACTAGCAGAACCAAGCATGAAAGTGCCAAATGGAAGCAAATTAATTTAAAAACAAACTCAAAAAAAACAATGGACAAACCTAAAGTTATACCATTTTCTCAAATGATTATTCATGAAGATGAACACTTCATCTTCATAAACAAACCTGCGCTATATTCTTCTTTAGATGATCGTCATGGCGATGTGTTTTCTATTATTCGTCAGGCAAAAAAACAGGATGAAAACTTACAACTTTGTCATAGACTCGACAAAGAAACGAGTGGCGTTTTGGTTATTGCTAAAAACGAAATGGTATACAGAGAAATGGCCATGTTGTTTGAGAAACGCGAGGTAATGAAGATCTATCATGCCGTGGCTCAAGGACAATTGCAGGTAGACCAAATGAGCATCAGTGCACCTTTGGGTCAGACCGCTAAAGGCATTGCTAAAATAGATAAGATAGCGGGTAAACCATCAGAAACATTGGTTCAAACCTTAAAAGTATACAAGCATTATAGCTTATTGGCATGTATGCCTATTACAGGAAGGTTACATCAAATAAGAATACACTTAGCTTCGCAGAACTTTCCTTTGGTAGCAGACACTACTTATGGCGGAGTTATGCCTTATTTAGCCAAGATAAAACCCAAATTTAAAGAAGGCAAATGGGAAAATGCTGAACCTATGATGAAACGTGTGGCGCTGCATGCATACGCCATACGTTTCACTTTATTTGATAAAGAGTATCATATAGATGCTCCTTACCCGAAAGACTTTGCAGTGCTTGTTAAACTGCTGGAGAAGTATGATTGCTAGTTACAGCTAAAGAAAGTGGGTTTTTTACCTTTTCTGCTAACAAAGCAAAATCTAACACTTCATACATCTCTTTTACGTAGGTAAAAGTTAAGTCTTTTAAATACGATTCGTTAATTTCTAATACATCTTTTCTGTTAGCTTCACAAAGTAAAATATCTGTAATACCAGCACGTTTAGCTGCTAATATTTTTTCTTTAACCCCACCAATAGGAAGCACTTTTCCTCTGAGTGTAATTTCACCCGTCATGGCTAAATGCGGACGAACTTTTCTTTGCGTGAATACAGAAGCTAAAGATGTTAACATGGTTACTCCAGCAGACGGTCCGTCTTTAGGCACTGCGCCCGCTGGCACATGAATATGCAAATCATATTGATCGAAAACCAAAGGATCAATTCCAAGCTTATCTCCATTTGCCTTTAGATAACTAAGTGCAGTAATAGCAGATTCTTTCATTACCTCACCTAAATGTCCGGTTAGGGTTAACTTACCCTTACCCTTAGACAAGATACTTTCTACAAACAGAATCTCTCCACCAACGCTTGTCCATGCCAAACCAGTAACCACACCTGCTACATCATTTCCTTGATAAATTTCCTTTTCTCCTCTATCGGCACCTAGAATTTTGATAATATCATCGGCACTTACTTTCTTATTATACTTTTGGCCCATAACCTTTTCTCGGGCAATATGTCTGGCCACAGAAGCTATCTGTTTTTCTAATCCGCGCACACCACTTTCTCTGGTATAACCATCAATAATTTTCTTAAGAACCTCCTCACTTAATTCAAAATCTTTCGATTTTAATCCGTGATTTTCTTTCTGTTTAGGGATAAGATATTTTTTAGCAATCTGAACCTTTTCTTCCAAGGTATAGCCATTAATTTCAATAATCTCCATCCTATCTAACAAAGCAGGCTGAATTTGATCCAAAGAATTAGCAGTAGCAACAAACATCACATGCGATAAATCGTATTCAATCTCTACAAAGTTATCGTAGAAAGTTCCATTTTGTTCTGGGTCTAACACCTCTAGCAAAGCAGAACTTGGATCACCCCTAAAGCTCATACCCATTTTGTCTATTTCATCTAAAACAAACACAGGGTTATTAGATTTTACTTTCTTAAGGTTCTGTATGATCCTACCTGGCATGGCGCCGATATAAGTACGGCGGTGACCACGAATTTCGCTTTCATCGCTTAAGCCGCCTAAGGCTACACGAGCATATTTTCTGCCCAAAGATTTGGCTATTGATTTTCCGAGCGAAGTTTTACCCACACCTGGAGGTCCATATAAACACAAAATCGGACTCTTCATATTACTCTTTAACTTAAGCACAGCCAGGTATTCCAGAATTCTTTGCTTAACCTTTTCTAGGCCAAAATGATCCTCATTTAATATTTTCTCGGCACGTTTTAAATCGAAATTATCCTTGGTGTATTCTTCCCAAGGTAAGTCTAACAGCAATTGCAAATAATTAAGCTGAATGCCATAATCAGGCGCCATTGGGTTGGTTCTACGAAGGCGATCTAACTCCTTAGCAAAAGCCTCTTCCACTTTGGCCGACCATTTTTTACCCTTAGCAGCTTGGTTTAAATTATCGATATCTCTCTCTGGAGAATCGCCACCGAGTTCCTCTTGAATAGCCTTAATTTGTTGATGTAAAAAGAAATCTCGCTGTTGTTTATCCAGCTCTCCCCTTACCTTATTTTCTATTTGAACCTTAACTTCTGCAAATTGAAAATCTCTCTTAAGTGCAGCCAGTGTGAGATGTGCGCGTTTAAGGTGATCTACCTCTGACAATATTTCTTGCTTAATAGGCATCTCTGCATTTAAGTTAGAGGCAACAAAGTTTATGAGAAAAGTAGGACTTGTTATTTTATTTACTGCCATAGCCGCCTCACTTGGCATGTGCGGCGACATATTAATAATCTTTTGAGAATATTCCTTAATAGATTCTACCAAGGCCTTCATCTCATAATCATTTACAAACTCAGATTCGTTTAGAGGCAATATATTGGCTCTTAAATAAGGTTCGGTGCTTGTATATGATTCTATTTGAAACCTTCTCTTACCCTGAATTACCGCCATGGTGCTTCCATCGGGCATTTTAATCATGCGAAGAATACTGGCTACCGTACCAATTTTAAATAAGTCGTTTCCTTCCGGTTCTTCTACATCTGGTGAAGTTTGCGTAACAACACCTACTAATTTATCCTTTGTTTTATTGGCCTCTCTTAGCAATTGAATAGACTTATCTCTTGCCACTGTAATGGGCATTACCGTACCTGGAAAAAGAACCGTGTTGCGAAGCGGTAAAATTGGCAGACTATCTGGAAGAGCCTCATTATTCATCTTCTCTTCCTCGTCTAAGCTTAGTAACGAAATGAAATCCGAATTTTCATTATCATCACTTATTATATTACTTAAAATCAATCTATCGTGTATTTTTCCCATAATTAAATTTCTCTTTGGTTAGGGCAGAGAACGCCCATAAATTACAATACCTATGCCATTACATAGAAAACTGACCAAAATACCTATCTATCAAAATAGCACTTGCCATAGCCACATTTAAACTTTCGGCTGAACCTATTCTTTCTATGGATATACTTTGATGAATATGTGGCTTAAGATGCGGGCTAACACCACTTCCTTCATTGCCTAACAACAAAATCATATCCTTAGAAAACGTTACCTTCCTTGCCTCTATCCCATTCATTTCTGCTGCCAAAACAGGTAATGAAATTTGAGAGAAGAAAACTGACAAATCGCCATAATGCAGCTGCACCCTGCCCAAAGAACCCATAGTGGCTTGCACTACCTTCGAGTTAAATGCATCTACCGTATTTTCGGAACACAGAATATGTTTTATTCCATACCAATCTGCTAACCGAATGATGGTTCCCAAATTACCAGGGTCTTGTATGGTATCTAGTGCCAAAATTAAGCCCGAAAAAGCGTTTGGTTCAAACCGAATAAGAGGAATACTAAATAGAGCCAATACCTCTCTTGGACTTTTTAAGCCACTAAGTTGCGACATTTCTTTAGGACTTATAGAGCTTATGACCGCAGATTTTGGTATGTTTGCATTATTATCGATGAGCCAATTGTCTAAAGCAAAAATATGGGTTACCACAACCTTTGCCTCCAGTAAATCTAAAACAGATTTGCTTCCTTCAGCAACAAATAGCTTATTTGCAATACGATTAGATTTTTCCGATAAAGATTTTACCCATTTGACAGTTGCTTTTGTTAACATACGAAACGTTTTTATTCTGGCTATTTTAGTAGTTATGATGCCGGCGTGCAATTTATCAAAACTTGCCAGAAAAGAGGGTGCTTTTTTGGATAAAAATAAAATTGAAATCCAGGAAACCAGAGAATCTCGATTATTTAGCAGCAGTTTAGATGGCTATGTAAAGCAAATTCCCAATAAAAAAATTCTTAATGTTAGTAGGCTGAACCTACGCTTTTTTCAGCTGGGAAACAGTTTGTCGGGCACATGGCTTGGAAGAACCATACAAAGAAAAATGGGCGAAGCACCTGTGATTTTAGATAGCGGTTTAATAGAATCTTCCATAAAAGGTATGATAGGCTTCTTAAAAACAGAAGGCTATTTTTATCCTGAAATTAGTTATCAAGTAACGGGAAAATGGCATAAGAAAACGGTTAAATACATCATATCTACTGGTAAAGCTTATCATATTTATCGTATAGAAAATCATATTGCGGATAAGAAAATTGACTCTTTGGTTCAAAGCCAAATGGAATTTAGTCATATTAGATACGGCAACCCTGTTAAGTTTGAAAATATGCTTAAAGAAAAAAGCAGGATAGCCGACCAATTAAAAGACCGTGGGTATTATTCGTTTAACAAAGATTTTGTAGAGTTCGATCTTGACACAGGTATGCTAAATTACCGAGCTATGATTGGTTTAAATATTGCGAATCCAGAAGGATTTAAAAAATATCATACCTATAAAATTAATCAGATTTATATAGAAATAGATGATTACGATGATGATACAACACAACTAGTTTCTGATACCTTAAGGCTAAAGAAGTTTTTATATAAACCCAATAATTACCCATTAAAACCAGAAGTATTAAATAGAGCTCTTTTGCTTGAACCTACTCAAACTTACACCAACCGTTTGGCAAATATTAGTTTTAATCGTTTAAACGATTTGCAGATATTTCGCTCGGTGAACATGACGGCCATTCCGCACAACGAGCAAACAGATACGCCAAGTGTAAGCTATGTAATAAAACTACAACCTAGCACTAAATATGATTTTACCATAGAACCCCAAGCCATTACTTCCGATCAATCTAACTTAGTAACTGGAACTACAGGTAGAAACTATGGTTTGGCTTCTCAAATTACCCTAACAGATAAAAATGTTTTTAGAAACGCAGAGATTTTACAACTCAGTTATAGAGCGTCTATAGAGGCACAACGTGGAGCCAATATACCAAGTAGACCCTTTTTTAACAGCTTCGAATCAAACTTTTCTGCTAGTTTAATTTTCCCAAAGTTATTGTTTTTATCTAGGCTCGACCAAAAGTGGAATAGAGGAAGTAATAAGAGTCAGTTAACCGCCTCATTTATCTGGGAACAAAACGTAAACTGGATTAGAAATGTATATGCTTTGGGTTTTAGTTGGCAAAAAACCCGACCGTATTTTAGTCAGTATTTTGTGCCAGCAGAAATAAGTTATATCAAAACAGATTTTAACAGTGCAAGCTTAGAAGAGCAAAGTAAAAACGACCCTTATTTACAAAGCGTGTTTAACAATAACTTGGTTACCGCATCTAGGTATGGCTTTGTTTATAACAACCAAAGTAACTCCAAGAAGAAACATTATACCTATGTAAAATGGGATGTATTAGAACTAGCAGGAAATGTGTTGGATCAATTTTACCCTATACTTGGTTTGCAATCAGACACCGGTTTTAATACCTTTTTGGGGGTTCAGTATTTTCAGTACGCCAAAACATTCGCAGATATTCGATACAACAGATACCTCGATGAAAACAATAGATTAGCCGGAAGAATTGCTATTGGCATAGCCATACCCTATGG
>JAKRSG010000262.1 GCA_022402405.1 Bacteroidia bacterium
ACACACCTTCGGCAGGTATGTAGTAAAAACCGTTTTGATTAAAAATAAATGGAGTAAACCAATTATCGTAAATCACAATATCCATTTGTTGGCTTGTATTGCCTTCGTGGTCTATCACAATGGCTTTATCAACACAATACCTATTCGGTAAGTATTTTCGTAACCATTCTATCCACGCGTTTTCTAAGGCATCACCTTTTGAACCTGGGTGGTCAATAAATTCTCTGTTCGTGTTGAGTTGTGCAGACATTTGTTTCTGCAAACCATTGAACAACTGTTTTAAATCTACTTTACTCATATCTATACAATTTATTTTCAAACCAAACATAAAATCCAAAATCAACTTTTGTTTTGGAATTACCTATAATCAGCAATACAGGATTGGCAAGGCAAGCATTTTTGTTGTTTATTATCGCATTTATTGCCGAAATGTCCGTTAAACTTGGAATAGGGCTATTATCGGGGTGCGTATGCCATTCGCCAACATAAAATTTTCGAGGTATTTCTTTATAGAAAGTACCGAGTTTTTTCTCAATTCCTTTGGTACTTCTTTCAAAGTTGTATATTGAAGTTTTGAAACTTTTAGGCAATATGGTATCGGTAATGTGTAAATGCTTGTTGTCATCGGCATAATATCCAACCAAGAAACCGCCAAACTCATTTGGGTAATGGCTTTTCCCTTTTTCAACGAGGCTGTTTAATAATTCATCGTCAGCTTCAATGCTCAATCCTATTTTCTCTATTCTTAAAATCAAAATTCTTTCAGTTTAATGGTAAGGTAATCTGTATCATCAGTTTCAATTACAAAGTTTCTCAAAGCCTTGTCTTGTTCAAATCTTAAATTGATATGCTTAATGGCAAACTGCACAAGCATATTTATATCATTGTAAGAAGCCTTAAATGTCGGATTCCAACAGCCTGATGGGTTGTGTAAATCATCAACATCAAACTTCAAAACATTTCCGTTGAATTGTGTGCTAATAAATTCATACCTATTTTGTTCGATAGCACATACTAATTGCTTAGCGTGGTTTGATATTGAAAGGTTCAAAAGTGTAGTATCTATTTTTAATTGACTTAGTACATAAAGCAAATCGTTATCGGCTGAACAATCAAAAATCACATCATATTCGTTAAGCCATTTTTCTATTTCTTTTTTTATGGTCGTATCTGTTAAATGAGATTTTAGGAAGAAATCAAATGCTTCTGAATAATCGTAACCGCCATTAGTTGGTTCAAAGAAAGGCGAGATTAAGCACATCTCATTTATCAAATCATTGGTTTTATTGGTTATTCCCGTAAAGAATGAGTATTCCGACCTGCAAACATTTTCAGGTTCTTTTATATCGTAATCAATGAAATCAACTTTTGTGCAGCCGCTTCTTACCAAAGTTTTGGCAACAATACTTCCAATAGCACCGATGCCGATGATTAAAATTTTTCCGTTAGTTAATTTTTCTTTTAACCGTCCTCGTCCAAAAAAATACTTGTAAGAACAATTTCTTGTCATAGCCCAATCAATGCTTCTGTTACCGTCTATAATTGTAAGCCATTGCTGATTTACTTTTTCGCCATAAACTGGAAAGTTGCCAATTTCCAACATAATGACCTGCCAATGAATTTCTGTGACGGATATATTATACCCCACAAACAACGGCAGTTGTTTCCCTTTGTCTTTTGTGGCGTTTTTCTCTATTGAGTGAAGAAATTTTAAGAAATCCTGCGGCAACAATGTTTCAAATTCATTCCAATTATCAAAAATCCAACGTTGATTATTTGAGGGAGCATCTTTCAGAAAAATGAACAATCCACCGCCTATGGGTAAGGATTTAAATTGAAAATTCCATTTAACATCAGCGAGTATTTTTCTGTTTCTGTCATAAAACTTTTGTACGATATTGCTGTTGATTCTATCTTTATAGAATACACCATTACTAAGTGTTGAGTAATCTACAAATCCGTATTGGTTTTTGCTGAAAGTATATTCAACTTCGTTAAAGAAAAAAGCAAAATGATTGCTTTTAAACGCTTTTTCAGAAACAATTAAATGTTCGTAATGCGTGTCGGTATCTTTGTTTATGTAATACTTCTTTATCCAAGCCTTTACCGATGCAATGTCATAGCCCAATTTCTCTGACAGCAAAGGGCTGTGTGCAGTATGAATACAGATAGAGCCGTTACCCATAATGTGTCTATGTTCCAATAGGTCGTCATTAGAAAATTTAATGGTTTCCGTATCGTGGCTTTTAAATGGATATTGCGGACTTATGGAAACATTAAAATTCAAAGCCTTTTCCAAGCCTTCAACAAAAACAGAAATACACCCTTCAATGTCAAACTTACCTTGCTCAAAAGGCTTAATAAGTTTGACATCGGGAGTGCTTTCTATTACAGTATTGATTTCAGTAACTCTATCGTTCATTTTTCTTATCCAAAGTTTAATTTCGGAGGAGGTACAGGCATACCGCCATTAGTGTTGTACCTATTTTTGCTTTTATCTTCTTCTTTGAACTTTGGATTTTCGGGAAAGTAGGTTTTGATGTTCTCATCATTTTCTTCAATCCTGTCAAGCATATTCTTCATATCATCAGCCAACTGTTGCTTTTCGCTGTCAGTTAGGGTGTCGGATAAATCATTTGAACTATTGCCCGGGTCTTTGAGGGTAAAACCGTCATTTGTTACATTATCCTTGATGTATTCCATTACAGCTTTCAGTTTATTCCACAGATTGCCTGTTATTGTAATGTTGTCAAACGCTTTTATTGTAATGAGTTCAAGAAAAAAGGATTTGGTCGGGTAGTTATACTTCGTATTCTTCCAAATCTTTAAGAGGCGGATTATCTTTCTGATAGAATCCTTTTCTTTATCAGCCCTGTCTTTGATATTGCTAATTTGAGATTGAACATTCGTTTTTATCCGTTCACTATCAGCAGCAATATTGCCGTACTTGTAGTAAACATACAAGTTCAGATTTTCATCGTCCTTGTATTGGTCTTGATTTAATTCTCTGCCCGGTACAACATCAATTTTGATTTTAGCGCTATCGCTATCTGCATAAAATTCCAACCCGATTGATACTTTTTGCTTTCTAACTTCGGCATCATTCTTATACTTGTTGTAAAGAAAATCGTAAACAGCTTCATACATTTCTTTCAATGTGCCGTTAGCCCCGAAAGCATTACGCTTAAAAGGCGAAACCAAATCGAAATCAAATTTGGTGTTGATAGCAGTGTTCTTTGCGTAAGAACCCGAATTAAACGGAGCATAAACATTGCCTCCGTACTCATTTTCTAAGGCTTCTTTAACCTCATTCTTCTTTTGAATATGCTTATCCAAAAGGTTTTTTTCTTTGGTAATCTGATGGGTTTTGATTACCGTGTCTAAGTGTAAACTTTTATCCATAACGAAATTATTTTTAATTTTGAATGCACCTATTTGCACCCAAAATAAAGTTACAAAACTGATACCAATTAATAAACTTGTCAATTGAATGTGTAAACTGTCAAGTTTTTGCCAAAATCCGGCATAAATGTCATTAAAATAGAATTTTGTTAGTATGAAAAAATGTCATAGTTAACAAATGGCAGTTAAAAAATAGTGTTATTATTGTGCATTTGTAAACTAAATTCATTACCTTTGCCCTGTAATTTAAATATACAATGGAAATGAAAGCAGTATTTGCAGAACGTTTTAAGTCAGCCCGTTTAATGAAAGGATTTTCATTGCAAGATTTGGCTGATGCACTTGGCGGCAATCTGTCTCGTCAGGCATTGCATCGTTACGAGAAAGGGGAAGTTATTCCCGATTCTGAAAAAATTAACCTATTGAGTAAAGCATTAAATGTAAGCTCTGATTACTTTTTCCGAACTACCAAAGTGGAGTTAAGCGAAATTGAGTATCGGAAATTGAGTAAGATGCCACAAAAAGAAGCTTCCATAATCAAAGAAAAAACCAAGGAATATCTTTCACGATATTTGGAGTTGGAAGAAATTTTAGGTTTACCCAATGAGTTTGAAAATCACTTAAAGGACTTTGCAACTGTTACTTCATACGAGCAGGTTAATAAAGCGGCAGAACTTTTAAGAGAAAAATGGAACTTAGGAAATGGGGCTATATTCAATGTTGTAGAAATTTTGGAAGATAAAAATATCAAAGTTGTCAAGTTAGACGTGGACGAAGATTTTGACGGACTGCAAACTTTTGTGAATGACTCCATTCCTGTAGTAGCATATAATTTAAAAAAAGCAAACAAGCCCGATAGAATTAGATTAACTCTTTTACACGAATTAGCACACTTGTTATTGACCTTTGGTGATATTAGCTTAAAGCAAAAAGAAACTTTATGTTTTCAGTTTGCAGGAGCAATGTTGTTACCCGAAGAAACCATTAAAGCTGAATTGGGTGTACACAGAAACAAACTTTCAACTTTGGAATTGGGTAATATCAAAAAACAATATGGTATCTCTATGCAGGCTATTGTAATGAGAGCCAAAGATTGCAACATTATCAACGAACATTACACCAAGCAATTTTTCTTTTTTATCAAACAGATGAATTGGAAAGTAGATGAGCCTGTAGAATATAAAGGAGTTGAAGAAAGCAATCGTTTTGAACAGCTTTTATTTAGGGCTTTGATAGAAGACCAAATTTCAATGTCCAAAGCAGCTTCATTGTCTAATCAATCTTTGGCAGAATTTAAAAAAGCACATCAACCGATGTTTTAATCCTCAAATTTTTTATACCAAATATTTGTTCGGAAAATGAAAATCAAGATTGCTGTTACGGATGCTTGTATTTTTATAGACCTTTATGATTTAGGTCTTGTAGCTTCATTCTTTAATCTTGAAATAGAAATACACACTACTTCCGCAGTTTTATACGAATTGTATTCTGAGCAACAACAAATTCTTCAAGCCTATCAATCTGTTGACAGGCTTACTGTACATAATATACAGGAACAAGATTTTATAGAAATTTATTCGGAAGAATATCCGAAATCAATATCGGAAACGGACAAATCGGTACTACACATTGCCAATAAGTTGAACGCTTGTGTACTGAGTAGTGACAAGGCATTACGGAATTGTGCCAAAAACAAGGACATTGAATATCACGGTATGATTTGGATTTTTGATAAACTTGTGGAAACATCTGTTTTAACGCCCAAAGAGGCAGCGAGTAAATTGAAACAACTTGTAGCTACCAATTTCGTTTTTCAGAATAATCAACAATTAGTTGCAGAATTAGAAAAGCGATTAAAAATCTGGAAATAGCAACCGGAATGCTCTACGGACGAAGAAAAGCCCAGCAGCTAATCGAGTAACGCAGGGGAATTTCACCCCTACGTTCTCACAACTTGTCCCGCCCAAGCGGGAGAACCGTACTTGATACTCTCACATCAAATGCTTACGCCGGAGCTTCAGCATAGGCGCTGCGGCTCTTCAGTAATGTTTTTACCGTTTAAGAATAACGTTTCCTCGTGAATGGATAGCAGAACCAGGTTGTTTGTTGCCAGTATGCAATAAAAGCAAAGATAAATATTGACCCATTTGTAGAATCCCTACTTAAATTTTATTTCAAAAAAGTTTGGTTGTTAGACGGCTTTGTTTACTTTTGTAGCGTGATTACAAAGGAATAAATTTTGAAAACAATAATAAAAGATATCGCACACATCCAAACCGGGCTATTTGCAAAGCCTTCTGGTATGGGTGAATTAGTGTATCTTCAGTCGAAGCATTTTGACGAATATGGTCAATTACATGTTGTTTTACATCCCGACTTGCTAGCTGGCGGTATTTCTGAAAAGCATTTGCTACAAGACGGCGATGTGCTTTTTGCTGCCAAAGGCACCAAAAATTTTGCAGCTGTTTTTGAGAATCATAATGAACCTGCGGTGGCTTCTACCTCTTTCTTTGTTATAAGACCTACCGACGAAAAAGTGTTGCCTAATTATTTGGCTTGGTTTCTAAATAACCATAACACACAAACACTATTAAAAGCTCAAGCTATTGGAACTTCTATCCCTTCTATTTCAAAACAGGTTATAGAGAATCTGGAGATAACCTTGCCGAGCATTGAAACACAAAAGGCAATACTGCAAATCGCAAAACTTCGCAACCAAGAAAAGTCTTTGAAACAGGAAATTGAAACCTTAAAAGACCTTAAGATTAATCACCAGCTATTACAAGCTATAAACTATGAGAGATAAGTTATGAGTGAACCAAAGTCCATACTGAAAGATAAGTCTTTTGTGTTTGCAATTGAAATAGTGAAAACGTACAAAGCTCTAGTAGAAGAAAATAGGGAATATGTGATGAGCAAGCAATTGTTGCGCTCTGGTACCTCGGTTGGGGCAAATATTCGTGAAGCCAAAAATGCAGAGAGCACAAATGATTTCATTCATAAACTTGGAATATCACAAAAGGAATGTGATGAAACATTATATTGGTTGGAATTACTTAAAGAAACGGGATATTTGAATAAAGACTTATTCCTAAAATTATCAGATGATGCAAATCAAATTTTAAAAATGATTCGAAGCACAATATTAACCATTAAGCAAAAAAGTATAAAATCTTAAATCCCATATCTCAAATCCCAAATCTCATATCCCATATCTCAAATCTCATATCTCAAATCTCATATCTCATATCTCATATCTCATGACAAAAATTACTCAAAAAGACATCAACGATGCAGTTTGGAAAGCTTGCGATACCTTTAGGGGTAGTATTGATCCAAGCGTTTATAAAGACTATGTGCTAACCATGCTATTCTTGAAATATCTCAGTGATGTACACGATGATAAAATGGAAACTTATTTGGCAAAATACAATGGAGACGCTGAGCGCGCCAAACGTGCCATGCAGCACGAACGCTTTATTGTGCCAGAAAACAGTCATTTTAAGTATTTATACGACCATCGTAATGAAGCCAATATTGGTGAACTTATTAATATTGCATTGACTGATTTGGAAGAGGCTAACCGTGAAAAACTATATAGCGAAGATGGTGCAGGCATATTCCAAAATATAGATTTTAATACAAGTAAGTTGGGTGAACCAAAAGACAAAAACACCCGACTGAAAAACCTGTTGCTTGATTTCAACAAAGATGCTTTGAACCTTCGTCCTTCGCATTTGGATGGCAACGATATCATTGGCGGTGCTTATGAATATTTGATATCCAACTTTGCGAGTGATGCAGGCAAAAAAGCGGGTGAATTTTACACACCTAGTGAAGTTTCTACCTTGCTTGCTCGATTAACACAAAGCAAACCAGGTTCACGCATTTGCGACCCAACTTGTGGTTCTGCTTCTTTGCTTATTAAAGCTGGACAAGAAGTTGGTTCAGCCAATTTCTCCTTATTTGGACAAGAAGCCAATGGTAGCACTTGGGCTTTGGCGGTAATGAATATGTTTTTACATGGTTTTGATAATGCTACCATCCGTTGGGGTGATACTATTCGTAATCCTAAACTAAAAGAAGGCGACTCTCTAATGAAGTTTGATACGGTGGTGGCTAATCCTCCATTCTCATTGGATAAATGGGGAAAGGTAGAAGACAAAGAAGGCGACAAAACCACTGTGAGCTACGACCCTGAAACCGATAAATACAATCGTTTTTGGAGAGGTGTGCCACCCAAAAGCAAAGGCGACTGGGCATTTATTAGCCACATGATAGAAACGCTAAATGAACAAGGCAAGGCTGGAGTGGTGGTGCCACATGGTGTTTTGTTTAGAGGCAGCAGTGAAGGAAAAATAAGACAAAAAACCATTGATGAAAATTTGTTGGAAGCCGTAATTGGATTGCCAGCTAACCTGTTTTTTGGAACAGGCATTCCTGCGGCCATAATGGTGTTTAATAAAGCCAAAACAAGTAAGAATGTATTATTTATTGATGCTAGCAAACAGTATGAATCTGCTAAAAACCAAAACCGTTTACGTGAAAGCGATATTGAACACATTGTATCAACTTATCGTGAATTCACGGCAGGAAAATTTATGTCAGGTGTTGTAGAAGACAAATACAGTTATGTGGCCTTACCCGAAGAAATTCAAGAAAACGATTTTAACCTAAACATTCCTCGCTATGTAGATACATTTGAAGAAGAAGCTGAGGTAGATATTGAAGCGGTGCAACAAGAGATAGGTAAGTTGGAAGATGAATTGGCGAATGTGCAGGCAGAAATGGAAGTGTATTTAAAACAGATTATGTAAAAACATGGAAAAACTTACCCGACATAGTATTCAATGGTTTTATAATTTGCTTGCCGAAGGTGAGTGTGAAATTCTTGATTTTAAAGAACAACTGGAGGATAAAACAGCATTTGGCAAAAGTTTAAAAAACTTTGCCCCAAAATATGATGAGTTAGCCAAAGACGTTGTAGCTTTTGCTAATAAAAAAGGTGGGTTTTTGTTTGTTGGTATTGAAGATAAGACTAAGGAAATTAATACAGAATTTGAATATACAGATGCTAAAATTTTTGAATTAATACGTCAGATACAAGACAGGACGGCACCTTCTATTACCTTAAAACCGCATAAGTTAAAAATTGAAAACACCAATCTATTGGTACTAGAAGTGCCTTTTACCACTCAATTGCATCGTACCTCTAAAAGTGAATATCTTATCAGAAGTAACGATGGTAATAGACCCATTGAAACCTATGAAATGGCAACTGTTCAAGCGGAAAAAGGTTTAATTATATATGACCAAAAAACATGGAATTTGCCATTAAAAAGCAAAGAGTATGACAAACAAGGAAATCCTATTCCAGGTTGGCAAGATATTAGTAAAACTAGAGATTTGTTTTTAAGGATTCAAAGTGAAAAGCCAAAGAGTCCGTATCTAAAAAACAATTCTCCCGAATTTACTGAAACCCTTGGATTGATTAAGGAAGAAAATGGTAATTCGCTCCCAACAACAACCGGAATTCTCTTTATTGGCAACCAAAAAGCTTTGAAAGAAATACCCTATAATCAGATTAAATACATACGTTATTATGAAGATGGAACTTACACGCCATTTGAGTATAGTGGCAATTTGATTGAAATGGCTGATGCTTGTTTTCAGCAACTAAAATCTGAAACCAAAGTAAAGGAGTTTCATTTTGGTTTGTTTAGAGAATACATTGAGGATTATCCTGAAGTAGTGCTCAGAGAGCTTTTGATAAATGCTATCGCTCATCGCGATTATAGTCGACAACAAATTATAGAAATCAGAAAATATCCAAATTATTTGGAGTTTGAAAGTCCTGGGCGTTTTCCGCAAGGAATAAATGAGACCAACTTCCTTAGGAAAACCAATCCGCGGAATCCGGGTATTATGGATGTGTTGCGCGAAATCAATTATGCTGAAAAAGCGGGAAGTGGATTTGATAAAATATTCACTGCTTTATTATCCAAAGGCAAAAAATTACCACAGCCAATTCAAACTGAAAACTCCATTTTATTGCGAGTAGAAGCAGATGTTTATTCCGAGAAGTTGGCTGAGTTGAGTTTATTGTATAAACAAACCGCCAAAAAAGATATCGACTTAGAAAAACTGATTGTACTCAATCATATTTATACTGGTCAAAACCTCGCTTTTCAGGAGTTGGAGCAATTGCCCTTTGTAAACCATTAT
>JAKRSG010000263.1 GCA_022402405.1 Bacteroidia bacterium
AGCTTCTCGCAAAGAATTACATTATTAATAGATTGTTGCTCTGTAACCGCTTCTACTTTAATCATAGTTTCTGGGTAAAGAGAACTTAAAGTACCAGCAAATTTATTGGCAGAGGCAGTAGACAAGAACCAAACGCCCATTAATAAAGAAGCAAATTTAACTGGAGCTAATTTGTTTACCATAGATAAACCTATTGGAGATAAACACAACTCGCCAAAAGTATGAATTAAATACAAGCTAAATAACCACATCATGCTTACTTTGGTTTCTGGCGCAATACCTTTTACTCCTAAAGCAATTACAACGTAACCAATAGCTAATAACATTAAACCAATAGCTTGTTTGTATGGAGAAGCAGGCTCTAATTTACGCGCTCCTAAGAATGTCCATAAGATAGAGAATATAGGTGCAAAAATTACGATTGAAACCGCATTGATACTTTGGAAGAAACTAGCTGGTATAGATTCTATATTAGTACCTTCTGGCGCAATACCCATAATAAGGTACAATAGACTTCCGATACCTGCTACAATTAAACCTAAGATTAATTCTTTAACGCCTTTTTGCTCATTCTTCATGGCGCCAAAAACCTTAAATCCTAAGAAGGCAAGAATGGCAATTAATGCACCATAGATGCTACTTAAAACACCTTTAGAAATGTGCATACCCACTTCTCTATTGGTTTGCTCTTCGGCAAAGAATGTTAAAGATGCTCCGGCTTGCTCAAACGCAGCCCAGAAAAATATTACGAAGAAGGCCACAATATATATTACCCAAATACGCTCGCGCTCGTCTTTTGCTAAACTTCTATCAGATATAATTAACCCTGGAGCTGCAATAGATAAAGAGAATATGAATGAACCAATAACGCCTTGACCCAAGAAATAGAAAGTTGCAAATAAAGCCACTTCAATAGCTCCCCAGAACATTAATTGTCCGCTAGTAAAATCTGAAGAAGGCGCAGCTTCTGTGGCGCTGGTATTACGCTGAGCATTAGGCTTGGCTCCAATGGCCTCCCCTTCTGGTGTTACGATATAATGATTTTTAAGCCATACAAAAAGTGCAGTACTAATAACCATACCAATGGATGCTGCTAAAAATCCGTATTTAAAATCGGCTGGATTGCCTGTATCACCCAAGCCACCACAAATAAGTGGCGATAAGAATGCCCCTAAGTTAATACCCATATAAAAAATGGTAAAAGCAGAGTCTATTCTAGAATCACCTTTTGGGTATAACTGACCCACCATTGTAGAGATATTCGGTTTAAAGAAACCGTTACCAAAAATCAACATAGCTAAACCACCCATCATCAACACGCGCGCTAGTTCTAATTCGGTATAAAAAGATCCACTTAAAAACATAAAGAATTGCCCAATAGCCATCATAATTCCACCGATAATAATCGACTTACGATTTCCCCAATACCTATCGGCCATGTAACCTCCAATAAGAGGTGTTAGATAAACCAAACCAGTATAGCTACCATAAATGTCTGAACCAACCGCCTTATCGTATAAAAGTGCTTTGGTGAGAAATAATACGAAAATGGCACGCATACCATAATAACTGAAACGTTCAAACATTTCGGTTATAAATAATACATACAAGCCTTTAGGATGTCCTTGTTTACTCATTTTATTAATTTGTTTATCGTGCAATATAAATGAAGAATTCACTTTTTCAAATGCATGTAAAATTTTCTTTCAGGAGCTTTACTTTTTTTTTCTACTTTCGTACAAAAACAGAATCATTATGCGTAGTTTAAAAATAGCCGCTTTATTTTTATTGAGTTTAAGTTTTAGCTCATGCGAAGAAGTAAGCGAAATTTTAGAATCAACTGGCCTCACCAATGAAGAGGTTATTCAAGGACTTAAAACAGCACTTAGCACTGGTACCGATACTAGTGTAACAACCTTATCAAAGGTAGATGGCTATTTTAAAGATGAATTGGTAAAAATATTATTACCTGCAGAAGCCGCTCCGGTATACGATGTATTAAAAAGCATTCCGGGTGGAAGTTTATTAATTGATGAAGCCATTTTATCTATTAACCGTGCTGCCGAAGATGCCGCTCCGCAGGCTAAAGACATATTCGTTACTGCCATTACAGGCATTACCATAGCAGATGGTTTTGAAATACTTAATGGAGGGGATACCGCTGCTACTATATATTTACAAGGCAAAACCTACAATCCGCTTACAGATGCTTTTAAGCCAAAAATTGAAAGCTCTTTGGCCAAACCTCTTATCTTAAACACCTCTGCCGAGGAAGCCTACGCATTAGTATTAAAAACCTATAACGATGCATCTTTGGGAGGCATTTTATGGCCAGAAATTAAAACCAATACCTTAACAGAACATGTTACTCAAAAAGCATTAACTGGATTATTCTTTAAAGTTGGTGAGGAGGAAAAGAAAATCCGAAGAGACCCGCTTCACAGAGTAAGCGAAATCCTCAAAAAAGTATTCGGAGGTTCATAAAAAAAGGTCGGTGTTCTATTGAACACCGACCTTTTTTTATTCTATAAATCTACCTACAATTTCTCCAACAAAAAGTTCGTCATGCGCTTGTAAAGGTGCAATCTTACTTTGCTTCCGCCAATACCATGGTTTTTATTTGGATAAAATTCTGAGTCGAAATCTACGCCCTTTTTAATCATCATATCTACCATTTCTACTGCATTTTGAAAGTGTACATTATCATCTGCCGTTCCATGAATAAGCAGGTAATTTCCTTTTATTTTCTCTACGTGATTCATAGGTGAATTATCGTCGTAATTCTTGCCATTTTCTTGCGGAGTGCGCATAAAACGCTCGGTATAAATATTATCATAATAACGCCAATTGGTCACAGGTGCTACCGATATAGCTGCTTTAAATACATCATTTCCTTTAGAGATACCCAATCCGGCCATATAACCGCCAAAACTCCAACCCCAAATACCCATTCTGCTGGCATCTACATATGGCAATTTAGATAAACTTTTAGCGGCAAAAATCTGATCTTCTATTTCATATTTACCCAAATTTAAGTAAGTTGTTTTCTTGTATTTCTCGCCTTTAAATCCAGTTCCTCTACCATCTATAGAAACAATGATATATCCTTTTTGAGCCAATAATTGATACCAGAAATAATTACCGCCTGTCCACCTATTCATCACCGTTTGCGAGCCTGGTCCGCCATACACATACATGAGTACCGGATATTTTTTAGTGCTATCAAAATTGCTAGGCAAAATGGTATACATATTCATCGCATCACCCACTTCGTTTTGAATAGTAGAAAACTGCGCAGCAGATAATTTGTATTCCGTTAATTTACCTTGAAGCGATCTATTTTCTTCTAGCACTCTCACCAATTTACCTTCTGCATTTCGCAAACTGTAAACAGGAGGAGTATTAAGAGTACTATAAATACTTAAATAGTAAGAATAATCGCTATTAAAGCTTGCAGCATGCCACCCTTTTCCTTCACTCAATTTACGTTTATTTTTACCTGTTAAACTCACCACATATAAATATCTTTCGGCTGCATTTTCCTCCGATGAAGAGAAATATACTTTCTTGTTTTTCTCGTCAACACCGTAAATATCATCTACATCAAAAGCACCTTTGGTTAATTGTTTTTGCAACTTACCCTTTAAATCGTACAAATAAATATGGTTGAACCCATCTCTCTCGCTGCTAATTAAAAACGACTTACCATCTTTTAAGAAAGTAAGGTTATCAGTAATATCTATATAAAATTTATTCTCTTCTTTATAAATCACCCGAGAGCTGCCTGTTTGCGCATCAGCTAATAATATTTCTAACTTATTTTGCAAACGATTTAAGCGCTGAATACTTAAGGTATTATTATCGTTTGTCCATTTCATGCGTGGCAAATAAATATCCGTTTCAGTGCCGGTTTGCATTTCAGCTATAAGCTCAGATTTAGTATCAAACACAAACACATTTACTATCGAATTTACCTCTCCTGCCTTAGGATATTTAAACTTATAAGGCTTCGGATACAAACTTCCATACATGGTCATTTCAAACTCTGGCACACGCGATTCATCAAATCTGTAGAAGGCAATTTTATCGCTATTCGGACTCCAAGCAAAGCCCTTCCAAATAGCAAATTCTTCTTCGTAAACCCAGTCGGTAGCCCCATTAATAATAGCATTTACTTTCCCATCTTTGGTTACTCTGTGCTCGTGCTGAGTTCTAAATTCGTAGTAGTATAAATCGTTTTCTTTAACATAAGCCATTTTGCTATTATCAGGAGATAATGTGGCATAACGTACTTTTTCTTTTACGGGCTGAACCAACTTTTTTGAAGCCAACTCATACACGTAGTAAATGCTCTGCGAACTATGACGATAAATGCTTTCAGATTGTGTGGCAATTAACAACCTGCTTTCATCATCGCTCCAAGAATAATTGTGCATATCTAGTGCTTCACCGCCATTAGCGTGCTTAATATCTTTGTTAGAAACAAGAGTATCCACCAACTTTCCTGTGGCAAATTCGAACCTCAGCAAGTTTTGCTTTTCGTCTAAATTACAATAATACCTGCCATCATTCATAGAGTTAAAACCTGCTACTCCTCTCGCAGAAAATGTGCCTTTGGTCCAGATGTCTTCTAAACTTATTTCTTTTTGAGCCCATCCATTAATGGCCCAAACACAAAACAAACTAACAATCAATAATCGATTTAATTTCATACCAAAAAATTTGCTCAAACGTAATTAAAAAAACAGAGATTATGAATCTAAAAAATGTCGCCCATACATAGAAAATTGCCGTTAAAAAAAGATATTTGACGCATGGAATACACCAAAATCACAGCCGAACACATTTCTTACTTCCAAGAGATACTTGGTGCAGCCTATGTTCATGCAGATATTGAAAGCCTAGAAAACCACAGTAAAGACCATACAGAAGATTTAGTTTTTTTGCCAGAATTAGTGCTTAAACCTGGCACCACAGTAGAGGTTTCTAAGATATTATCGTATTGCAACGAACATACAATTGCCGTAACAGCCAGAGGTGCCGGAACCGGATTAAGCGGTGGTTCATTACCTGTAAAAGGTGGCGTGAGTTTAAGCATGACACGCTTCAATAAGATACATTACATCGACGAAAAAAACTTCCAAGTTTCGGTTCAGCCCGGAGTAATAAATGAGGCATTGCAAAATGCGGTGAGAGAAAAAGGATTATTTTACCCGGTAGATCCTGCTAGCAAAGGCTCTTGCTTTTTGGGCGGCAATGTAAGTTTAAGCAGCGGCGGACCAAGAGCGGTAAAATATGGTACTACTCGCGATTATGTTTTGAATTTGGAAGTTGTGTTGGCCAATGGAGAAATAATAGAAACTGGTGCAAATACCTTAAAATACTCTACAGGATACAACCTCACGCATTTGAAGATTGGCAGCGAAGGTACTTTGGGGGTAATTACTAATATTATCTTAAAGCTTATTCCTGCACCCAAAAACACTTTGTTAATGTTGGCTCCCTTTGCCTCGCCCGAGCAGGCATGTGAGGCGGTAAATCATATATTTTTAGCTGGGGCAAATCCTTCTGCCTGCGAGTTTATAGAACCAGATGGATTTAGACTTGCTGCTAATATGTTACAAATTTCGTTCGACATACCAGAGGAAGTGCAAGCATATTTATTGATTGAAGTAGATGGTAATGAAATGCCACATTTAATGGATGAATGCGAGAAAATAAGCGAAGTATTATATCAGAACCAAGCCTTAGATGTGCTCTTTGCAGAAACGGCTGCTCAAAAAGAATATTTCTGGAAACTGCGCAGAAGCATTGGTGAAGCTACCAAATACAATAATACCTACAAAGAAGAAGATACCGTAGTGCCAAGAGGTACGCTTCCAGAATTATTTAAGGGCGTTAAAGAAATTGGTGCTCGTTATGGGTTTAGGTCGGTTTGTTATGGTCATGCCGGCGATGGTAACCTGCATGTAAACATCCTAAAAGATCAATTGAGCGACGAATTTTGGAACCATACCTTGGATCAGGCCATTGTGGAGATTTTTACCTTGTGCAAAAAGCTAGGAGGCACCATTAGCGGAGAACATGGCATTGGTTTGGTTCAGCAAAAATTTATGCCGGTAGTTATGCCTGCTATAAATTTACAATTGATGAAAGCCATAAAATTGGCGTTCGACCCAAAAGAAATATTAAACCCAGGTAAGGTTTATAATAGCTAAACGAGGCTATGCTTCTGATTTTTTAGCACTGATTCTTTATCCCAAGTAACTTGTGCTACAAAGGCAGATTTGCGAACTTTACAATCTGTTAGCATACAAACGCTGCACGATTGAGGTACGCAAGGATCTGCGTGTACAAACATTTCTATATTATTATGAAACTTCTCGCTGATGAGTTTATCTACATACCCCAACTCTTCGTGCGCTTGCTCTAAGGAGTAATACCAAGGCAATGTAACATGAGCATCTATATGATAACTACTTCCATATTTTAGAACACGCAAGTTATGAACGTCTATCCATTCATTCCTTTTATTATCATTTAATACCGCAAGTAATTCATCTAAAATTTCGGTATTGGTTTCATCCATCAAGCCTGCCAGCGATTTTCGAATAATTCCTAAACCCGTGTATACAATTAACAATCCCATAAGCAAAGCTATGAGAGCATCTAACCAAATATAATTAGTTATATTTACCAATAGTAATCCCAACACTAAACCAAGAGAAGAGTAAGTATCAGATATGAGATGCTTCCCATCGGCAATCATGGCATCTGAATGTTCCTGTTTACCATAAGTAACAAGATACCTTCCCATCAAAAAATTTACCACCCCAGAGAATGCTACTAGGTAAATTCCTACATCCAATTGCTTCACATCAGGCGGATAAAAAAAGCCTAATCCTGCTTCGTAAATAATAAATACCCCTGCAATAATGATGGCTCCGCCTTCAAAGCCAGACGAGATAAACTCTATTTTACCATGACCATAAGGATGGTCTTCATCTTTAGGTTTATTAGACAACCAAAGGCTATACATAGCAAAGGCTCCAGCTGCTACATTAATAATAGATTCGAGCGCATCACTTAATATCGCATTACTCTGTGTAAGAAAATAGGCGGTAAACTTAATAAGCATTAATAGAAGTCCAAGCAGTAATACTACCAGCTGAACTTTCACCATTTTCTTTCTTCTTTCCATTCGGTAAAAATACAAAAGGCAACCCATATGGATCGCCTTTTGCGTAATTTAAATAGTATCTAATTAACTTATTCGATAATCATTCTGCGAGAGGTTTTGAAACCATCTGCTTCTACTGAGTAAACATATACACCAGCGTTTAAAGAACCTAAGTTAAGAGGTAACTGACCATTACCTGCAGCTATGTTTTCGAATGTTTGTGAATACACTTCTTTTCCTAACAAATCAACTACAGTTACTGTAGCAGTGGTAGCAGATTTAAAGTTTACAGGAATGATAGTGTTTCCGTTTGATGGGTTAGGGAAGTTTTGACCAACAGTGAATAATTCGTTGTTTCTGATTTTACCTAAGCCAGTAATTTCACCACCAAAGATATCTGCAGTATCCATAACCATGTACATGATTTCGTGAGTACCAGCAGCACCCGGGTTGGTTTCGCTATATCTTCCGATGCTTCCTTTTTGCAAGAAAGTCATGTGTAATCTACCATCCATTTTCTTAGATAAAGAAGCAAAGATTTGCTCTACGTTTAATCCTAACCAAGCAGTAACATTTTGGATTCCGCTCCAAGTAGCACCACCATCTTTAGAGTACAATAAGAATACATCACGGAAATTTTTGTTATCTGTACTGATATCATCTTCAGTTAATGCACTAAAGATTAAGAAAATAGTACCGTTATCATCGATAGCTGCATAAGGCATAGTAGCTATTGAGTGATTACCATAACGAGCACTTGCATCGTTCCAGCTGTCTGCTAAATCTAACTGACCGTTATTATTAACATCAGGCATACCAGCAATAACTCTCTGAGAATCTAAAGGAGTGTTATCTGACCAATATAAGATAGCATTTTGACCAGGATAGTAGTTAATAGATTCATCATCTAAATTGTTATCTAATACTCTAGCACGAGCCCAGAAGCAATGAGCAACACCGTTGTTATCTAAAGTAACATGAACAGCACCATCATTTGTGTTTGAAGTATCTACTAATTTTTTGTAATCATATGCAGGAACTGGGAAAGAATCGATGATTGTTTTTGTCCAAGTTGCACCGGCATCAGAAGATTTCCATAAAGCTAAATCATCTGTTAAACCACCCATGATAATAGCAACGTTAGTACCATTTGCATCGATAGAGTAGTTATCTCCACCACCAGCGTAGTATCTTTCGTTGTCGTAACCTGGTAATAACTCGTTTTTAACTAACCAAGTGTTAGTGCTAAATTGGTAGCGTGAATATACTTGAGGAGTACGAACACCACCTTTAACCACACGGTTTGGTTGAGTTGAAGAACTATCAGTGTAAGATCCGATAGCAATTAAATAATCTCCAGAAACGGCAGTTTGTAACCACAATACACCAGGAATAGTAGGAGTTGTATCTAATACTACTGAGCTAGTCCAAGTACCAGGACCAACACCAGATTTGCGGCTCATAACAATACCACCGGCAACACCAGAAGACAATACTTGGTGCGCTGTAATAATTTCTTCGTTAGTGGTTGGATTGTAAACATAATTTGGGAAACCTGTTCTTTGAGATTCAATTTTAACAGCTGAGGCTGCACCCCAAGAAGTACCATTGAAATGGTTGTATCCAGAACCGCGTGTTGCGTAAGGAGCTCCGTCTGCACTGGTTGTCCAAGTAGCAGATACTTTACCATCGTTTAATAATTGAATTCTGCGGTAGATAGTAGCATTTGTTTGTTGATCGTTTTGAGTTTCTCCAATTTTAGTGGCAAATGATTTTTTACCCAATGCTTTTTGAGTAAAACCAGTTCCTTGAGAAGTTCTAACAGGTGAAGGCTGAATGTGGTCGCTGTATTTGGCAGCTGGTCTGCTAACGTTTGGACCAGTTAATACAGGCGTCTGCGCATTTGCGTAAGCTGCAAAAAGGCCTAATGCCATTAAGTAGATTTTTTTCATATTAGTGTTTATTGAATTAATTTTTCTCGATTCCAAATATATTAAAAGTTAAAGTAAAAAAAAGTTTTTGCTAACTAAGTGTTATTTTTTTACCATATTTCCGTTTTTAGTTTAATTCTTTCCTGTAAAAAATCTTGAATAAAAGCTCTTTCATTAGCTCTTGATCATTTACCACAACCTGATTTACACCCTTACTTTTTAGGTCGTATTCTGCCACCAAAGCCATGGCATTTTCTAACTCTTGTAAAGAATAATTGGCCAATAGTTTTTCGTAATCTTTTATCTGTCTGAACCCAATACCCATGGCCATCATCCCCTTTTGATCCCGAATTTGCGACTGTTTTAACACCACTCCCTTCATAAAGAAACTGTTAAACTGAGCTAAAAGCGGGATAATAGAAAAGTCTTTAGCGCTGCTCATATGATGATTGATAAAAAACGTACGCTTGGTATTACGATAAGCTACAGCGGTTAACA
>JAKRSG010000264.1 GCA_022402405.1 Bacteroidia bacterium
ATTGTAAATATAGTAAAATCTAAATATTAAATTCGAAATCCGAAAATTTGAGTGTGTGCTAGGAAATGTCGAACACCGAATGCTGAATTTCGAATGTCGAAGGATTAAAAGCTAGAAGCAAAAATGTCGAACATCGAATGCTGAATGCTGAATCTCGAATGAAGTATGAGCAAAAACTATGGTCTATGGTCTATGGACCATGGACTATAGACCATCAACCCAATTCCCACGCCGCATACTCCCCCACACAATCCGCTACCGTTTTTTCTATGGGAGTAAAAGCAAAATCTATCTCTGAAATAATGCGATTAGAGTTATAATACGATTCGTTTAGTGCTGCCCTCGCCGTTTCTTTGGTTAGTGCCAAGCCCTTTTTGCTAAACAAACGAACCACCGCCATTACGCGCCAAGCTATTGCCGCCATGAAAGGTGTAACTTGTATGTACGGACGCTTTTTACCAAAGCCATCAGCAATCATAAAAAACAAATCTCTAAAGCGCATATTGGCGCCAACCAACACAAACCTTCTGTTATAAATACCTGCCTTTTCTATTTCTAAAAGCGCTCTTGCCACATCTTTTACATCTACATATCCATTTACACCCATGCTGTACAAAGGCATGCCTTTATAAATGGTTTGAACCAAAGCATTAGAGCCTTTGCTAAAATCGCCCACCCCAATAATAACACCCGGGTTTACAATAATTACAGACAAACCTTCCTCCGATCCACGCCAAACCTCCATCTCTGCCTTGTATTTGCTAATAGCATAATTACTGTTTAACTTACTAGCTTCCCAAGTACTATTTTCGTCCATGGTATTGCCACTTTTGGTTCGACCCAAAGAAGCGATGGAACTCACATAACTCAGCTTTTTTATGCCCAAAATCAAACATAAATTAACCACATTTGCAGTGCCTTCCACATTTACTTTCATCAGCAAATCCCTGTCGGCAGCATCAAACGAAACCAATGCCGCCACATGATATACATGCTCAACACCATCAAGGGCACTTGATAAAGTGTCTATTTCTAACACATCCGCTTCTACCCAAATCAATCGTTGTAAAACCATTTGGGCATTTTGGTCTGAACCAAAATAATGATGAAAGATAAAGTTAAACTCCCTTTTATCAGAAGTTTTGCGCATACAAGCGCGTACCTGTTTACCGGCCGCCAATAACTGACAAACCAAATGTGAACCTAAAAAACCTGTTGCGCCTGTTACCAGTACCATTGTGGAAATGTGCATTAGTTGCCGCGCTAAATTAAGCAGATTTGAAGAATATTTATCTAATTTATGTTAAACCATTATTTAAGTCACTTTACAGCATCGCAAATACAATCTTTTAAATCTGGAAATAGTTTAAAAACACTCTTTCATTCTTGCACCTTTTTCCAGAATCAAGATATCGATTTCAGCGAGTACGATCTAGTAATATTAGGCGTAAACGAAGATAGGTTCAGACCAAACTTTGCAGGATGTGCCGCTGCGCCAGATGCCATTAGAAAAGAACTATATAAATTGGTTAAACCCAGAACCGAAATTAAAATATTAGACCTCGGGAATATTGCAGCAGGCAATAGCTTACAAGATACCTATTTTGCACTCACACAAACCTTAGCTATCTTGCATAAAGAGAAAAAAACAAGCCTGGTATTGGGTGGTTCACAAGATTTAATAAGCGCGCAATACGCCAGTTTTAAAGGGCTGAACCCAAACATGCAGCTTATTTTAGTGGATGCAAAAGCAGATATGGAAATCCACGAGGATGCCTCGCTAAACAATTATTTACCGCGAATCATTGCTCACGAACCAGCCTATTTGTTTAATATAACACAAGCTGCATATCAAGGACATTTTGTAGAAGCCGATACCTACGATGCTTTTGAAAGCATGAATTTTGACATGTTACGGTTGGGTAGTTTGCGCGGCAATATGCAAGAAATTGAGCCTTATTGCAGAAATGCTAATATGCTTGGATTTAGCATTAACGCCATTAAAGCAGCCGATGCACCCGCACAAGAAAATCCATCACCAAACGGACTAAGTGCCGAGGAGGCTTGTCAGCTCTGCAAGTACGCCGGCATGAGCACAGATTTGTTGAGCGCTGGGTTCTACGATTTAAATCCGAGCCTAGATATACACCACGCCAATACCGCACTCGTAGCGCAGATGGCCTGGTATTTTATGGAAGGCATAAGCAACCGCAGAAACGATTATCCATCGGCAGAGAGCAAAGATTACCTCATTTACCATACCACCAATAAACAGATGAACCGCGAGCTCACGTTCTATAAAAGCGTGCTCACCAATCGTTGGTGGATGGAAGTTCCTTATCCACACGAACGCAGCCAACACGAAGGAAAATTTTTAGTACCTTGCAGCTACAAAGATTACCAAACTGCCCAAAACGACGAAATCCCAGACCGTTGGATGAAAACGTATCAGAAGTTGTAAAAGCACTATCTTGCAACCGTGAATCCTCCTAAGTTAAACCATACTGTTTTTTGGATTATCGTCCTGTTTCTGCATGTTCTGGGCTTTACCCAAGCCTTGCATTCGGGTAGTATTTATTTGGTAGATTCTATAGATTACCTCTCGCAAGCCGAAAATTTTAAGCAGCACAGCAGCCTTTATGCGGCGCCTTGGGATCAACCCATTAAGCCAGATTATTTTAGTTTCCGTCCTCCTGTATACGGACTGCTAATTTACTGCATAAAACTTTTGGTTCAGACAGATTATGCCATATTATTTTTACAACTGCTCATAAGTGTAAGTACCATTTGGGGAGTATTAAAATTTGCCAAAGAACTCGGGCTGAACCAAGATATTTGCAGGTTTACCTTGCTAGGCGTATTGGTATTTTACCCTTCTCAAATAATACATTGCAATTTTGTGATGAGCGATATTTTGTTTCAAAGTTTATTGTTTTGGGCGCTTTACTTTACCTATCATCTTTGGAAATATATTGAGTTAAAATACAGCATTTGGGCCATTGTATTTTTTGCCTTGGCTATGCTTACCAAACCCGTGGCATATTTACTCGGAATAAGCTTTGCCATTATTTTAGTTATAACCTTTTTAAAACAAAAAAAGCTTCTGTTATTAGTCCCGTTTTTGGTATTACCTCTTATATATCATAGCTATGCCAGCTACAACAAACGCATTACAGGATATTACCATTACTCTTCTGTTACACCCATTTTTGTTCTGAAGTATATGGCCAAATATACTAATGCACAAATCTATGGAGAAGCATACGCAGATGAGGCACAAGACAGCATCATGAAAATAGCGAATGCAGCTAAAACCTACCAAGAACGATACGAGTTAATGAACCAAGCAGGCAAAGAAATAATTGCACAACATCCACTTACATTTGCTTGGTTTAATGTAAAAGGATGGCTTGCTTTTATGATAGATCCTGGTAGGTTTGAGTGGGTTCATTTTATGAATATTAACGAAGGAAACTACCTAGGCTTATACCATGTTATTAATACACAAGGATTAGTAAACGGCCTGCTTCACTTTATGCAGAATGCTCCTATTTTATTGCTGCTGGTACTGTTTATTTGCTTGGTAAGCAACTCGGTTGTAAGCATCAGTTTCCTGCATTTTTTATGGAATAAAAATGCAGATTGGATACTAAGATTATGCATCTTTTTGTTTGTAGGGTATATAATTGGTTCAACCGGAGTGCTAGGATTATCTAGGTATAGAGTGGCAGTTGCACCGTTTTTATGGATAGCAGTTATGTATACATTACACTCTTTTTTATTAAAGAAAAATGGCGTTACACATTCCTAAACCCTATGCTCCCATAGAGCCATTATACCACGATATTTTTTTGCAAAAAGGGGTAGAAGTTTTTCTTAAGCGAGAAGATTATTCGCATCCATTTATATCTGGAAACAAATGGCGAAAATTAAAGTACAATTTATTAGAAGCAGAGCAACAAGGCAAAACAAACCTGGTTACTTTTGGAGGCGCATACAGCAATCATTTATTGGCAACAGCAGCGGCGGCAGCTAAGTATAAACTCAACAGTTATGGCATTGTTAGAGGCGAAAAAGTAGAAAATCACCTGCTCAAATTATGCGAATTATTTGGCATGAACCTACAGTTTGTTAGCAGAACTGAGTATCGAAATAAAGAAGAGTTGTTCGAACGCTATTTTGGTTCAGACCAAAGTGCCTATTTTATTGCGGAGGGAGGCAGTGGTGTGATGGGAGAAAAAGGAGTGGCAGAAATACTGCACGAAACAAACATGCAAACCTTTGATGTTATCTTAGCTTCTGTTGGCACAGGCGGCACCTTAAAGGGATTAATTAGAGGGGCAAAAGAAAACTCGCTTAGTTGTAAAGTACACGGCATAGTGGTGTTAAAGGGTGCCGAAGAGATGAAATCAGAGTATTCCGAATTTGACGAAAACAGCTACCAATTGCACTTCGGTTTTCATCATGGTGGATATGCTAAATACACAACTGAGTTGCAAGCTTTTCAAAAAAAATTTGCCTCGCAAACCGGAATCTTATTAGACCTAGTTTACGAGGCAAAAATGATGTGGGCTTTGTTTAACCTGATAGAATCTGATTACTTTTTGCCCGGCACAAAAATATGTGCACTCCACAACGGAGGCAGCGTTGGCTTACTTAGTTAAGTTTAATAAAGCAGCTTCGTTGATGGTTAAAGGATACTTAGTTCTAAGTTCTTTAACCCACTCTGCCATTAAAAACTCTTGGTAATCGCTAGTAACTAATCCTCTTGCTTCTTTAAGTGTTTTTGGCTCTGGAGCAATAACACCCAAAACATAGTAAAAACGGTTTACATCTAAATCGGTGATATCAACTACTCCTTTTTTATCCCACAATTTAGCGGCAGTGGCATCTGTTTTTTCTACTTTGTAATCTTTGGCTATTACAGCATTTTTCACTTTCTTGTTAAGCTTCTTAAACACTTCTGCATCTGTTTTACCTGAGTTAAACATCTTCATGGCAGCCGCTTTAGTTTTAGCATCTAAGCAAGTATATACTTGGTAGTTTATACGCTCTTTCCACATGTATTTTCCTTTGGCAGTACTGTAGAAAGATTCTAATCCTAAGGTATCTGTGCTTGCCTTATTCCATACTTTACGGTCGGTTAAATCGAACAACAAAATACCATCGTGATATTCGTTCATAATGTTTCTGAAATCTGCATACTTTTCTTCTAATATGCTTTCTTCGAATGCTAAACATTTTTCGTTAGCCCAATTGGTAAAAATATTCTTAGCAACCATGGCTGCATTACCTTTTTCTACGGGCTCTTGGTTGGCCTCTAGGTATTTTCCAAAATCGTTGGTAGTGTATGTTTGTGTGCCTACGCTAAACAACACTTTTGGTGCTGCTTGAGGAGTAAATTTATAGTTACCACTCAAAAAGCTGGTATCTAATTTAGCCACAAACTCGTTTAAGTTTACCTGATTTTCTTTGTAATTATTTTCTTTCTTAACGCGAACAATTACGGCAGTTTTAGAACCTTCTGAGCGACTATCTCTGGTAACTTTGTTCTTAATAATATCTTGCAATTCTTTGTACTCGCCTAGCGGACGATAATCGTTGTATTTAACGATATGCCAACCGTAATCGGTAGAAAATGGTTTAGAAACTTGTCCTGGTTTTAATCCAAAACATACATCTTTAAACTCATCTGGATAACCACTTAAACTAGCCATCCAATTCATAAGTCCGTTAGCACCCTTGCTACCATCATCTTGAGAATATTTTTCTACCAACGAATCAAAGCTTACTCCTGCATTTAATTCTTTGTATGCAGCATCTATTCTTTCTTTAGCGTTTTTGTATGTTTCTTCGGTAGCACCATAACCCGTTCTCACCATTATGTGTTGAACCTTTACTTCGCCTCTAGCCGCACGCTTGTTATTAACCAACATAATATGGTATCCAAACTGCGTTCTAAACGGAGTACTAATTTCTCCTTTGTTTAATGAGTAAGCTACATTCTCGAAAGGATATACCATTTGGAATACCGTGAACCAACCTAATTTTCCGAAATTCTTCACAGCAGAAGGATCATCAGAATGCTTTGATGCAAGGCTATCAAACGATTCGCCTTTTAGGGCTCTGCGACGTAAATCAGAAATTTTATTCCAAGCAGCTAACGTATCTTTAGGAGATGCGTTTGGCGAAACGTTAATTAAAATATGGCTAGCATTAACCTCTGTTTTCATGCGCTCATATGCTTCTTGCATAAGGCCTTCTGTTACCTTTTTATCGTTTAAATAAGGAGTAGCTAATTGCTTACGATAACCAGATAACTCAGATCTAAAACTTGGGTTAGTATCTAAGCTCATAGCTAAAGCTTCTTTAACTTTTAGCTTAAAATTAACATATAAATCTAAGTACTCTCTAATTTCTGCCTCAGTGGGCTTAACCTTATCTTTGCGGTTTTTATTGAGCTGACGTAAAAATTCGTCTTCCCGAACAACATCGTTTCCAATGGTAAAAATTACTGGATTCGACTGAACAACTTCTGGATTCGCCGATTTTTTGGCCTGCGCATTTTTAGAACTCTTTTGTGCACTTACTTGAAATGCGCCTAAACAACCTAAAAAACCAAGCAATAATGCGGTTTTCTTCATATTCATACTATTATTAAGCTTGCAAAAATAGGAATTTGAGTCACCCATGCAAATATTGCCACGCATTAAATTTTTATTTCATTCAAGTTTTGGTTCAGACCAACTCTTGCATGGCGTAAATAACGGGTTTTGAGGGACTAGCATCTGAGCCAAAACTAGCAATTTGGATGTTCAATAAATAGATTCCATCGGGAACCTCGTTGGGCACAAAAATCATTTCGCTTATGGTAGCCTGCATACGTGGATTTTCGGGATAGTTCCAGAAAGCTTTGTGAGCCAGCATGGCGCCAGAATCTTCCTCTCTGTCTACAGAAGGTAGGTCTATGAGTAAATGCTCTATTCCGTTCTGAACCAAAAACTTGGCCAGCTCTGGCGACATATACGGCGGATTTTGTCTGGAATAGTGCTGCGTTTTTTTCACCTCTTGATTGGGCAAGGTGCGGATAATTAAAGCCTGCACACCTTCTTGTAACCAATTATTTTGCTTAGGTAAATTTACCAGCCAATCGCCCGAAGCTTGTTGCTCTAAAGGAAAGCTTTTTACCTGAGCCATAAAATGAAAGTTCTTAAGGCTATCGTTAATGCTAATACGCTCGCGAGTAATATGTCCGATACACTCTGTATGCGTGCCATTACCATGTGCATTAAACGAAATATTTTCGCAATTGGCGCCGCTACCTTGTGCCACAGAGCCCACAAAATCGCCCACCACAATGGGTTCAAACCGAGGTGATGGAATATGAAAAGCATTGGGATTATGCTCGCCATTTACTAAAGCCAAAGAAATATCTATGGGTGAACCTAGGTTTATTTCCCAATTTTTGTGCTGCCACTGCGTTATGATTTTCATACTGTAAAAACGAAATCGCAAATATTAGATTTTGTTTGGTATTTCATAGCAATTCTTATATTTGACAAACACGCATGAAAGCATACGAAAAAAAACGTTGGTGGAAAATTGCCCTTTTTATTGCCGCTCTTTTTATAGGCGGTTTCTCGCTTTGGTATACGCAAGCCTTAGTAAAAGAATTAGCCATTCAGGAAGATAAAAAAATTAAGCTGTGGGCCAATGCCACTCGGCAATTGGGCGCCACAACAGGCGAAACAGATATTAACTTTTTGTTAGATATTATTAAAGATAATGAGACCATTCCTACCATTTTAGTCGACGATCAATTACAGATTATTTCGCACCGTAACTTAGATCCAAAAAGAGAAAACGATAGCAATTATTTGCATCAAGAATTGGCTTTAATGATGGCTGAACACGAACCTATAAAAATTGAATACGACGTAGAAAATAATCATTATAACTATTTGTACTATAAAAATTCGTATTTGCTTACAGCCTTAAAAACCTATCCACTTATTCAACTTGGACTCATTGCTTTCTTTGCTATCATGAGTTATTTTGCGTTGAGTAATAGTCGACGAGCAGAGCAAAACCAAGTTTGGGTGGGCATGAGCAAAGAAACGGCGCATCAGTTAGGCACGCCCATTTCGAGTTTAAGAGAGTGGCACAATATGCTTAAAGAAAGCGACAAAGAGCAGCAAGAAGAAATATTAAAAGAAGTAGATTACGATATAAAACGATTAGAGCTTATCACAGAACGCTTCTCTAAAATTGGGTCTGAACCCATTCTTACTTCAGAAAATTTGGACTTGGTAGTAGAGAAAGCTGTTGGCTATTTACGCAACAGAGTTTCGAGTAGAGTGAAGATTAGTGTAGAAGTAGGAAAGCCAGGAAATTGGGCTAATATCAATGTTCCATTATTCGATTGGGTTATAGAAAACCTATGCAAAAATGCCATTGATGCCATGGAAGGAGAAGGCTCGCTTACCTTGCTCATAAACCACGATGCCAAGCATGTTTATATAGATATCACAGATACCGGAAAAGGCATTCCGAAAGGCAAGTTTAAAACCGTTTTTAAACCTGGTTATACCACCAAAAAACGCGGTTGGGGATTAGGCCTCTCTTTAGTAAAACGCATTATAAACGAGTACCACAAAGGTCAAATATATGTTCGCCATTCAGAGCTAGGCAAAGGCACCACGTTTAGAATGGTGTTGCATGCGGCTTAGTGAATTTCTTAAAAATAAAAATTTTTGTTACATTTGAAATTAGCTTAGCATCTAATTTAACAAAAAGAAAAATGACTATCATAATAAACAAAGACAATTCCTCAAACATTTCTAATATTTTGAACAAAAAATTAAAATCCAGAAACAAAAAAGATAATCTTGCTAAACACTTTGGTAAATTAAAAAGAAAAATTGATGGCATAGAATATCAATCTAAAATAAGAATAAATGAAGATTGATTTTATAGCAGATACAAATTTTTAATATATCTGCATGAGGGAAATAGCTCGGTAGAACCATTTCTGAATTATGATTTTGGAGTTTCATTTGTGAGCGAAATAGAATTACTTGGATATCCTAAATTATCAAAAAATGAGGAGGAAAAATTAAAGTTATTATTAAACGATTGTTTTATAATTGAGTGGAATTCAAAACTAAAAGACAAAACCATTTCATTAAAAAAAGATTACCAAATCAAATTACCTGATGCTATTATAGCAGCAACGGCCATTATTTATAGCATACCCTTAATTACAGCTGATAAAGGATTTAAACCAATTAAAAATTTAGACTTAGTAGTTTTAGATTTATTTTAAATATTAATTCTTTAAAATATTGTTAAATCTACCCATTCAGAACTCGGCAAAGGCACCACGTTCAGAATGGTGTTGAATGCAGCTTGATGTATAATTGATTATTTTACAACCATAAATCTTTTTCTTGCGGTATAATTATCTGTTGTAATTTGCATGATATAAGAGCCATTGCTAATGTCTAACGGCATCTGTATAAGTTGTGTGTTTTCCTTGATTTCTTTGCA
>JAKRSG010000265.1 GCA_022402405.1 Bacteroidia bacterium
ACATAAATATTGGTAACAAACAGGTTACCTATGAAACGTTTTTAGAAGACAAGATGTTGATAATTTTGGCCATAAGAAATGGCATTCCTTATTCTTTATTTGAATTAATTCAGCACCACACACCCTTTACTGAAAGTGATTGGGCGAATTTTCTCGATATTTCTACCAAATCATTACATAGATATAAGACATCATCTGAGCACCACTTTAAATCTATTCATTCTGAGAAGATTATTGAAATAGCGGAAGTTACAAAAGCAGGTCTAGACGTATTTGGCGGAATGGAAAAACTCAAACTATGGCTAAATACTCCATGTTATGCATTAGGAAAACTAAAACCAATTGAATTACTGAAAGACTCGTACGGAAAAGAAATGGTTATGAGTGAACTTCACAGAATTAACCACGGAATCTTGGTTTAGATGAAAGTGTTTAGACTGGCAAGAGACAAACACGCAACACCCTTATCAGGCAAAGGAGCAGCAAGGTTTGGAGCCAGGTGGAATCCAGTTGGCGTTGAGTTGATTTATACCGCACAAAATAGGTCATTAGCGATGGCAGAAGTTGCCGTTCATCTTACTTTGGCAACCTTGCCTGATGATTATATGATGATAACAATTGACATCCCTGATGACATAAAATGTAAGCATTTAACAGAGGCAGATTTACCAGTAGATTGGCAAGAATTCCCACATCCAGCATCTTGCCAGGAAATCGGAAGGCGTTTTGTTTCAGAAAACAAATTTGCGATATTAATGATACCATCTGTTGTTACTCAAGGCGACTATAATGTGCTTATTAATCCGAACCACAAGGATTTTCCAAGGATAAGCATTACCGCCATGGAGAAATTTCCTTTTGATAGGAGGATTTTTAGATAAAACATTGAGAGGGGGTCCATAGTTTTGGATTTTACTTCATTGGAGATTTTTGGCTTCTGGCAGCTGGCTTCTGGCCTTTGGCCGTTAGCTGGATTTTGCTTTCGGGTTCTTGGTTTCGGCTCCGCTGGTTTCGGCTCCGCTCAACCAGCGGTGAGGGCTGTTGGCATTTCTTTTTCTCGGTGGTTGAGCGGAGTCGAAACCACCGGAAGGAGAATTTCGAATTTAGAATCACTGCTGTCCGGGAAAAAGCGTGAGATTCTTCGCTATCGCTCAGGATGACGCGCTACTCGCATGTTTTCTGGCAGGGGGCTTGGAGGCAGCTTCGCTGCCTCCAAGCCCCCTGCTTTTTAGGTCTAAAATATTGTCATTCTGAGCGTAACGAAGTGAAGCGAAGAATCTTCATTCTTTTGGTAGGATTTTCCCGGACAGCAGTGATTTCTAATTTCGATTTTCGGATTTATAATTTCGAATTTTTCCCCTTGTACTTTAATTTTTTTTATTTTAAATTGCCCTTGTTAAGGAACCAATTTAAAAAAGTTCTGTTATAGATAGATATGGAAGCAAAATTTTCACCACGCGTTAAAGACGTAATTTCTTACAGCAGAGAAGAAGCCATTCGTTTGGGGCACGATTATATTGGCACAGAGCATTTGCTGTTGGGCCTTATTAGAGAGGGAGATGGGAAGGCCTTAAAAACCTTAAAGGCGCTGGATGTTGACCAGTTGAGAGTGAAGAAAACCATCGAAGATAATATTAGAGGTTCTGCAACCAACAACACTAATTTCGTTAATATTCCGCTTACCAAGCATGCTGAGAAGGTATTAAAAATTACCTATCTAGAAGCTAAGATATTTAAGACCGACATTATTGGCACCGAGCATTTGTTGCTCTCCATTTTGCGCGATGAAGATAATTTAGCATCACAGATATTGGGACAGTTTGGCATTAGCTACGAGATATTTAAGTCGGCCGTAGAAGGAAACCTCAGCGAAACCCGCAATGAGATGCCAGCCGAGGAAGAAGACTTTTTTGGTAGTCAGCCAGAAGAACGCAAACCAGAAGTACGCAAGCCCGATTTAAAATCGAAGACTCCTGTTTTGGATAACTTTGGTAGAGATTTAACCAAGGCTGCAGAAGAAGGCAAGCTTGATCCGATTGTGGGTAGAGAAAAAGAGATAGAGCGCGTTTCGCAAATCTTATCTCGTAGAAAGAAGAACAATCCGATTTTAATTGGCGAGCCAGGTGTGGGTAAAACCGCCATTGCAGAGGGATTGGCACTGCGCATTATTCAGAGAAAAGTATCGAGGGTATTGTTTAACAAGCGCATTGTGATGTTAGACTTAGCCAGCTTAGTGGCAGGCACCAAATATCGCGGTCAGTTTGAAGAGCGCATGAAAGCTGTGATGAACGAGCTTGAAAAATCGCCAGACGTTATTTTGTTTATAGACGAAATTCACACCCTAGTAGGTGCTGGTGGAGCAAGTGGTTCATTAGATGCATCCAACATGTTTAAGCCAGCTTTGGCGCGCGGAGAAATCCAATGTATTGGTGCTACCACGCTTAATGAGTACAGACAATATATAGAAAAAGATGGCGCTTTAGAACGCAGGTTCCAGATGGTTATGGTTGAACCGGCCACACCTGAAGAAAGCGTAGAAATCTTGAATAACATCAAAGATAAATACGAAGCACATCACAGTGTAAACTACGATCCAGAAGCGATTGAAGCTTGTGTTAAAATGAGCAGCAGGTACCTTACTGATCGTCATTTACCCGATAAAGCCATTGATGTAATGGACGAAGCAGGTGCCCGTGTTCACTTGAGTAATATTCATGTGCCTGCCAATATCCTGGAGCTTGAAAAGCAAATTGAGGATATTAAAGTAGAAAAAAACAAGGTTGTTAAGAGTCAGAAATACGAAGAAGCAGCCAAGTTACGCGATAGAGAAAAGCACTTGTTGGAGCAGTTAGAAACTGAAAAAGCTAAGTGGGAAGAAGAAACAAAATCTCAGCGTTATAATGTTACCGAAGAAAGCGTAGCCGAGGTAATCGCCATGATGACGGGCGTTCCGGTAAAACGCATCGCTCAGAGTGAAGGTCAGCGACTCTTAAACATGGGTTCAGAACTAGCCGGAAAAGTAATTGGTCAGGAAGAGGCCATTAAAAAACTTACCAAGGCCATACAACGTACCCGTGCCGGATTAAAAAACCCGAACAAACCGATAGGCTCATTCGTGTTTTTAGGTCCGACCGGCGTTGGAAAAACCGAGATGGCCAAAGTATTGGCCAAGTATTTATTCGACACCGAAGAAGCCATGATTCGCATAGACATGAGCGAGTACATGGAGAAATTTGCCGTAAGCAGATTGGTGGGAGCGCCTCCGGGATACATTGGTTACGAAGAAGGCGGTCAGCTTACCGAAAAAATACGCAGAAAACCTTACGCGGTGGTATTGCTCGACGAGATTGAGAAAGCCCATCCGGATGTATTTAATATCTTGTTACAAGTATTAGACGAAGGCTTTATTACCGATAGCATGGGTAGAAAAGTAGATTTTAGGAATACCATTATCATCATGACATCCAACTTAGGTTCAAGACAATTAAAAGACTTTGGCGGCGGCGTAGGATTCTCTACACCGAGTAAGGCTGCAGATGCAGATAAGAACAACAAGATAGTGATAGAAAATGCCCTAAAACGCTTTTTCTCACCTGAGTTTTTAAACCGTATCGACGATGTAATTGTATTTTCATCGTTGGAGAGAGATTCTATCAGAAGCATATTAGACCTGAACCTATCTAAGTTATTGGCGCGCATTGAAGAACTTGGTTACAAGATTAAGTTTAGCGATGCTGCTAAAGATTTCTTGGCCGACAAAGGCTTTGATCCAGACTTGGGAGCCCGACCATTATCGAGAACCATTCAGAAATTTGTAGAAGATCCCATTGCCGAAGAACTCCTTAAAATGGAGATGAGCGAAGGCGATACGATAGAAATTGATTACGATAAAGAAGCCAATACAGGAGAGTTGAAGATTAGTAGTTCTGGGAAGAAGAGTTCGAAGAAGAAGAAAGAATTATGATGAGGGAATTATGAATTATGAAGTATGAATTATGAAATTTTTGAATTGTCTTCATTCATAATTCCATCCTACGCTAGGGCTTCGGCTGGCAAAGCATAATTCAAAAAAACATGAAAGTAACACTCATACGATTGGGGAAATTGCACTTGACGTTTGCGGAGGGTGGTTATGCGGAGTATGCTAAGCGATTGCAGCATTATGTTAAGTTTTGTGATGAGTTGTTGGTGGTGAATAGTAAGAGTAAGGAGGAGGCTGCGATTAAGAAAACCGAGGCTGAGGCCATATTAAAGAAAATTTCTGCGACAGATTTTGTGGTGTTGTTGGATGATAAAGGCAAAAGTTTTAGCAGCGAGGCATTTGCTTCTTATATAGAAAAATTGCAACATCAAACCACCTCATTGGTATTTGTAATTGGCGGCGCCTATGGTTTCGACGATAGCGTTTACGCCCGAGCCAATGCCAAATTATCCCTTTCGGCATTTACCTTCTCGCACCAATTGGTCCCCCTAATTTTTGGCGAGCAATTATACAGAGCGTTTACTATTATTAAGGGGGAGAAGTATCATCATGGGTAATTATGAATTATTAATTTTGAATTTTTCATTAATACAAAAAGCCGAATAGCCAAAGGGGAATTTTATTTTTATACCCTTGAGATATATCATCTACTGCCAAATAACTATTTTTTAGATTAGCTATTTGATTAAAGTTTTTACTTGCCCCCCCTACTTCGATGGTATACGTATTATTAATTACAAAATCACCTTGTTGAGCCAATGTTAATTGGTGATTTATTCCAACTTGATTAACAAAAAATGTTTCACGCAAGGTGCCGATATTTACATTTGACTGACTAAGATAAAGCAAATTGGTGTTTTGTAAATATATTTTATCGGGCTTGGTGAGTTGTGTATATAACTTACCGTTTAAGCGCACCAAATTAAGCACTGAAGCCTTTTGAAGAGAGTTTAAATAATAGAGTAATGTAATTCTATCTATATCTAATGTCTCTGCTAATTTAGTAATATTTGGTTGATAAGGAACTTGAGTTGACAATAGGTAAATCAACTTTCTTATTTTGGGTATTTTTATTAAATCAACACTTTCCAATAATGCCATATCCTGTTCTAAAACAACATTAACCACATTACCCAATTTATGATGGTAATTTTTGATTCCCTCTAAATAAAAGGGGAAATACCCATGATTTAAATACGCAGGAAAATATTGTAATGGCTTAAATTGTTCTATTAATGCAGCTGTCAAGCTTTCGTGTTGACTAAGAATTTCTTCCAAAGAAAATTTGGGCAATTTAATTTTCAATTCAATATTCAAGAACTCCCTAAATGATAATCCGTGCAGGTTATAAACCACACTTCTTCTGCTTAAATCAGCATTACCTTTGTATATATCTAATATAGAAGAACCTGAAGCAACAACCTTTAAATCTTTAATTTTATCACGAATATTCTTTAGCTCCTGACTCCAATTTTGGTACTTATGAATTTCATCCACAAACAAATGCGTGCCACCATGTTGAGCATGATTCTTTGCCATTTCAACCAAAGTATAGTTGGATAAAGCAAGATCATCCATACTTATATAAAGAGCAGTTGCATTATTGCCAAACTCCTCTTTGATATGTTGAAGCATCAATGTTGTTTTCCCAACACCCCTCGACCCCAAAATAAACAATAATGGCTCATTCCATTCAATTTCATCTATAAAATCTCGTCTAAACTTAGGTTTTAAGGAAGCTAATGCTTCTTTATGTTCGATGTAAACCTGCTCCATTCTCCATTTTATTTATACATCAAATATATCAAAACGTTTATTAAAAACAACTTTTTATTACAAAAAATGTTTACCGTAATAAACAATTATGAATTATGAAGTATGAATTATGAAGTATGAAGTATGAAATTATTAACTTGCCTTCATTCATAATTCATAATTCATAATTCAAAAAAAATGGACTGGAAACACTTTTGGGATAGTAAGGCGATGGCGGGTGAGGGGGCTAAGCAGGTTGGTAGGATTGCGGGTGGGAAGGAGTTGGAAGCGGATGTGATGTTGGCAATTGCTAAGCGTATTTCGGAGCAATTGCAGTTAGAAGATACGGATAGACTTTTGGATGTTTGCTGCGGGAATGCTTATTTATCGCAGATGTTGCTGCCCTATTGTAATTCGATTGCAGGCGTAGATTTCTCGGACAAACTCATAAGAGAGGCTCAAAAATTAGGTTCAGACAGAATGGAATTTTATGTGGGAGATGCTTCCCAATTTAGGCTGAACCAAGACTTTGATAAAGTGGTATTGTACTTTTCCTTTCAATATTTTGAGGAGTATGAGTTGGGTAAAAAGGTTATTGAAAACATGCTGCAGCACGCCAAGCCCGGTGCTAAGATTTTGATTGGCGATATTTGCGATAGAAGGAAGTTTTTTACTTATTATAATTCGCCTAGCAAACTCATTTCTTGGTTCAAACAGAAGCTTAAGAACAAAAACGATATGGGAAAATTTTGGCACCCAAAAGAGTTGGATAAGATTTGCCTTGAATTAGGCGTAACTGGCACTTGTTTGCCACAAGAATCGTGGCAGCCATATGCGCATTATCGATTTGATTATTTGATTTGTAATGAAAAATAATTAAAAAAAAAATTGTTTCCCAATTAGGATATATTTATATTTGATAAAAATTAGCCAATGAAACCCGCCTTTGAGATTGAGTTATTGAGAGAAGCCATTGATTTTATAGAAAATCTTGACTCCAAAACCCAAGAAAAAATTTATTATAATCTTAAGAAATCGCAATTTGTAAATGATAATGAGCTTTTAAAAAAACTAACTAGTACTATTTGGGAATTTCGAACTCTATATAATAGCAAAGCCTATAGATTATTTGCCTTTTGGGATAAAGCTAATAATAAAGATACATTGGTTATTGCGACTCATGGCATTTTGAAAACAACTCAAAAAACTCCGCTGAAAGAAATAAAAAAAGCGGAAGAAATTAGAAAGCAATATTTAGATAATAAGGAGAGAAGAAAATAGCTATGGAAGATAGATTCAGTACCGTATCATTAGACCAAATGATAGACAAAAACATAGGAAAACGAGGAACCAAAAGACGAGAGGCATTTGAAAACGAGTTAAGAATTGACTTATTAGGTCAGGCAATTAAACAAGCCAGGAAGGAAAGGCATTTGACTCAAGAACAATTGGGAGAACTTGTTGGCGTTCAAAAAGCGCAAATTTCTAAAATAGAAAACAGCCTAAAGAATGCTCGTTTCGAAACCATCTTAAAGGTTTTTAACGCATTGGGAGCTAAAGTTCAATTTAATATCGAACTAGTTTAATAAAATTAAAAACACCTTGCCTTCTCCAATTCTTTTTGAACCTTAGGATAGGCAGATTGTAAATAGTTTTGTAGCTCGGAAACTTGGACTTTTGAAGAGACAGCTTGCCATAATAATTTTTCTGTTGTGACATCGAAAACCGAGAAATGCACAAAGGCATGAGAGGCATTGTATTTATAAACCGGATTATACATAAGCTTGGCAAAGTGAGTTTGGTAAGCCTCCAAAAAGCTAGCATAGGCAATAGGTTCAGCCGATTCTTGAATGCGGATAAAGAGGATATACGATATATTCTGCTGCCGCATTTTTTCTTTATACGCTTCTAGGTTAAGCGAATCGATATACGATTTATTCATGAACACATACGCTTGCGTGGCTGGGTATTTCCAAATGCGCGTAAATTGATCTTGAGCAATTCTGCTTTCTATGATATCATTGCTTTGGATAAAAGCGAGAGATCCCGCTTGCGCGTTGGGAGTGGTAAAAGCCGCGCTGCTGTAGCTAATTTTCCATTTGGGCTGAACACAAGAACAAAGCAATAGCAGGCTGAACCAATAGATTTTACTCATAAAAATACACCCTTTTTACCCGCTGTGATACGCCTGTTAAAATCTCGTACGGAATGGTTCCTGTTTGAGCACTGAGCTGATTGATATCGGGGTTTTCGCCGAATACGATCACCACATCTCCTACTGCACAATCTATGTGTGAAACATCGAGGAGCGTCATATCCATGCAGATATTACCTACTATGGGCGCCAATTTTCCGTTTACCAACATGGCACCTACTCCGTTGCTTAATTTTCTATCTAAGCCATCTGCGTAACCAATGGCCACGATGGCAATCTTTCCTTTTTGCGCTAATTTACCCTTTCTACCATAGCCAATACTCTCCTGCTCCGATATTTCACGCACCTGAGATATCAATGTTTTGAGCGTGCCAATAGCTTGCAAAGGCAGGGAGTTGGGAGCAGGATTTACCCCATATAAGCCAATACCCAAACGCACCATATCGAACTGCGCATCCGGGAAACGCGCAATGCCACCCGAGTTTAAACAATGCCTTAAGATAGGATACGGAAAAGCCTGCAACAGCAGATCACTCGTTTGTTTAAACAGCTGTATTTGATGTAATGTAAAATCGTCGTGCACCGCATCTTCACTAGCAGCTAAATGCGTAAAGATAGACTTTACCATAATATTAGGATGTTGCTGCAACACGTTAATAAGAGCAGGAATCTCATGCGCATCAAAGCCCAAACGCTTCATGCCAGAATCGAGTTCGAGGTGAATAGAAGCTTCCTCACCATTTAACGACTGAATAAACGCCTGCAATATTTCGAAATGATACATCTCTGGTTCCAAGTTATATTGCGTGAGCAAATCAAAACTCTGCGGTTCCGGATTCATCACCATGATTGGCGTTTCAATACCTGCTTTGCGCAAAACCACTCCCTCATCTGCATAAGCCACCGTGAGGTAATCTACCCTATTGGCATGCAATACACGCGCAATTTCATAACTACCCGCACCATAACTAAACGCCTTTACCATAGCCATTAATTTAACCTTAGGTTTTAGCAAAGAACGATATACATTTAAATTATGGATTAAGGCATTTAGATTAATTTCGAACACCGTTTGATGCGCCTTTTTCTCCAGCAATTTTCCGATACGTTCAAACGCAAAACTTCGCGCCCCTTTCAGCAAAATAGCCTGTTGGTGGAAATCGCTCAACGGAAATTTCTGTATAAACTCGCTGGTAGTTTCAAAAAAATGCAGCTGTTTTTGTCCAAACAAATGCTTATTTCTTGTTAAGGCTGAACCAATGCCAATAAAGCAATCTATTTGATGCGTTCCAACTAAGTTGGCAATGGCCGAGTATAGATTAGTTTCCGACAGTCCGCTTTCCAAAAAATCGCTTAAGATGAGTGTTTTACTTAGTGCACCCGCATGTTCATCTAAAAATTCTAAAGCTATTCGCAGCGTACCTAAATCGGCGCTGTAACTATCATTTATTAGCAAGCAATTTTGCTGCGCTTCCTTTAACTGCAAGCGCATATCGAGCACAGGCAAATCGGCAAACAGAGGTGCTATTTCCTTTAGCGGAAAATCGTTCATAGCCAGAAATGCCAAGCAGGTACTCGCATTCCAAATGGCAGCAGCATCTGTAAACGGAATGCTGCAAC
>JAKRSG010000266.1 GCA_022402405.1 Bacteroidia bacterium
AAACCCTATAACGGTAGGCGATAAAGTAAAATTTGAACTAGAGCCTGGATCCGAAAATGGTGTTATTGACACGTTGTACGATAGAAAAAATCACATCATTAGAAAAGCAAATAACATGAGCAAACAAACTCATATTATTGCCAGTAATCTAGACCAAAGTTTATTGATTATTACACTTGCCTTTCCAAAGACTTCACTTGGGTTTATTGATCGTTTTTTGGTGAGTGCAGAAGCATATCATATTCCTGCTATTTTAGTATTTAACAAAAGCGATTTAATGCAGGGAGAATGGGGTGAGGTGCTAGATGAAACCATCAAACGTTATGAGAAAATTGGATATACCTGCCTCAAAACTTCTACCATCTCTGGCGAAGGAATTCAAGAATTAACTAAACTATTACAAGATAAAGTATCATTGCTAAGCGGACACTCTGGGGTGGGTAAATCTACCTTACTTAACCATATAGAACCTACGCTAGATTTAAAAACCACAGCCATCTCTAGTTATTCTTTAAAAGGTCAACATACCACTACATTCGCAGAAATGCATCCTTTAAGTTTTGGTGGCTATATCATAGATACGCCTGGTATCAGAGAATTTGGATTGGTGGATTTTGAAGATGCAGAGGTAAGTCATTATTTCAAAGAAATGCAGTCATATATCGGCAATTGTAAATTTAATAACTGCAAACATATAAACGAACCTGAGTGTGCCATACAAAATGCGGTCAGACAGGGCGAGATTAGCGTGGAAAGGTTTTCTAGTTACCTAAGCATTTTAAGCAAAGAAGATATCTACGAATAATCATATGCGTGCATTTTTACAAAGAGTTTCAGAGTCGCAAGTAAAAGTAGACAATACAGTAATTGGTTCAATCCAAAACGGACTACTTATTTTAGTTGGCATTGAAGCTACAGACGGGATAGAAGATATTCAATGGCTTTCCAATAAAATTTGCCACATGCGCATTTTTAATGATGCTCAAGGCCTCATGAATGTATCTGTTAAAGATATAGATGGCGATATTTTAGTGGTGAGCCAATTTACCTTACATGCAGAAACTAAAAAAGGTAACCGACCTTCCTTTATAAACGCTGCTAAACCCGATATAGCCATTCCAATTTATGAGCAGTTTAAAACCCAATTAGCACAAGATTTAGGAAAACCTATACAATGCGGGCAATTTGGCGCCGATATGAAGGTTCAGTTAATTAATGATGGTCCGGTTAGTATTTGGATAGATACAAAAAACAAGCAATGAGTTTAACAATAGAAGAAGCACAAAAGCAAGTCGACCAATGGATTCAAACCATAGGTGTTAGGTATTTTAATGAACTTACTAATACCGCCATTCTTATGGAAGAGGTAGGCGAAGTAGCTCGCATTATGGCCAGAAAATATGGCGAACAATCTTTCAAAAAATCAGATGAAGGTGCTGATTTAGCAGATGAAATGGCTGATGTTCTATGGGTACTAATTTGTTTAGCCAACCAAACTGGTGTAAATTTAACAGAAGCCTTTGAGCGAAATATGGCTAAAAAAACTAAGCGAGATGCTACTCGCCACATAGAAAACCCTAAGTTATAGGCACAAAAAAGGGCAAGCTTACTGCATCGCACCGCTACAACCTCACGCCCTTGCTACATTCCTGTCCTGGGGGATTAGAGGGAGCTGATCGTACAGGGCTCACCCAAGCGCAAAAGTAGTTCTTTTAAACTTCAATACAAACTTTTTTTAATTATGATTTATAAATGAAAAACTTCGTTCCCTAGTTCCTTGGTGTTTAAAACTATGAATGAATATTTCTTTCACTATAATTGCAGTATCTAAAAACAGATAACAAAGTATGAACAACCTAACAACCCAATTACACGAGCGATTAGCAAAAATATACACCGGAGGTGGTGCCAAGGCAGCTGCCAAGCAAAAAGAAAAAGGAAAAATGCTTGCCCGCGAAAGAGTTGCTTATCTATTGGATGCTGATAAACCGCAGATTGAAATTGGAGCTTTGGCTGGATACGAAATGTACGAAGAGCACGGGGGGTGTCCGAGCGGAGGCGTGGTAGTTGTTATGGGATATGTTAGCGGCAGGCAATGTATTGTAGTTGCCAACGACGCAACCGTAAAAGCTGGAGCTTGGTTTCCAATAACCGGCAAAAAGAACTTAAGAGCACAAGAAATAAGTATAGAAAATAAATTGCCAATAATCTATTTAGTGGATAGCGCTGGAGTATATTTACCTATGCAAGATGAGATTTTCCCAGATAAAGAACATTTTGGTAGAATCTTTAGAAATAACGCCGTTATGAGTAGCATGGGCATCACCCAAATTGCCGCTGTAATGGGATCTTGCGTGGCTGGTGGCGCTTACCTTCCTATTATGAGCGATGAGGCTATGATAGTAGATAAAACTGGATCCATTTTCTTGGCCGGCTCCTATTTAGTTAAAGCAGCCATCGGAGAAGATATAGACAATGAAACTCTTGGTGGTGCTTCCACTCATTGCGAAATCAGTGGAGTTACCGATTATAAATTTGAGAACGACGCTGCATGTTTAGATAGGATCAAACGTATATTCGACAAAATTGGCGATTTTGAAAAAGCTGGTTTTAATAGGGCTGAACCAAAAGAACCTAAAAAATCAATGGACGACGTATATGAAGCTGTGGCTAATTTTACCAAACCTTTTGATGTTATGGAAATCATCGAAAGACTAGTAGATGAAGATTCATTCGATCCATATAAAGATCTTTATGGCAAAACTATCATATGTGGCTATGCTCGAATTAATGGTTGGGCAGTTGGTATTGTTGCCAACAATCGTTTGGTAGTTAAAGCCAAGAAACCAAAACAAAGTGCTACAGACAACCCCATGGAAATGCAAATTGGAGGTGTAATCTATAGTGATAGCGCTGATAAAGCGGCTCACTTTATTATGAATTGCAACCAAAAGAAAATACCTCTAGTATTCTTACAAGACGTAACCGGATTTATGGTTGGTTCAAGAAGCGAACATGGCGGTATTATTAAAGATGGAGCAAAACTGGTAAATGCGCAAGCAAACTCGGTAGTTCCTAAATTTACTATTATAACCGGTAATAGCTACGGTGCTGGCAATTATGCCATGTGCGGTAAGGCATACGATCCACGATTAATTGCGGCTTGGCCAAATGCTAAAATAGCGGTTATGGGGGGTGCTCAAGCTGCTAAAGTTTTATTGCAAATTGAAGAAGCTAGCCTTAAAGCAAAAGGCGAGGTAATTGATGAAGTAAAACAAAAAGCTCTTTTAGATCAAATTACTGAAAGATACGAAAAGCAAACTAGTCCGTACTATGCTGCTGCCCGACTTTGGGTAGATGCCATCATAGACCCAAAAGAAACGCGTACTTGGATTAGCATGGGAATTGAAGCCGCCAACCATGCTCCTATCACCAAAGAATTTAGACCTGGGGTGATAAGGGCATAAGAGAAGGAAAATTCGAAATACGAAATTCTAAATTCGAAAATGTCGAATATCGAACGCTGCATTTTGAATGTCGAAGGAATAAAAACTATAGTCTATGGTCCATGGACTATAGACCCTTACCTATCAGAAATTAACATTCTGCCGCCTAAGTGTTTTGCTAAAAAGCGTTCCATTTCGCGGTAGAATTCTAGTCGGTTTTCTTCGTTGCTAAATCCGTGCCCCTCATTTTCTTTAACCATATAAAGCACCTTAACACCTCGTTTTTTAAGAGCTTCCACCATTTGGTCACTTTCAGATTTATTTACTCTTGGGTCGTTTGCCCCCTGAGCAATAAATAATGGTGCCTTTATTTTGTGCACATGAAATACAGGTGAAACCTCACGCAACATCACAGAATCTTTGATGGGATCACCAACCATTTCATACATCATATTCATGAAAGGCTTCCAATAAGGTGGAACTGTCTTCATAAATGTAAACATGTTAGAAACGCCCACATAATCTACCCCACAAGCATACAAATCTGGTGTAAATGTTAATCCGGCTAATGTTGCATATCCACCGTAACTGGCACCGTAAATGCCAATCTTTTTAGGATTTGCAATGCCTTCTTTTATAAGCCAATTTACACCATCAGTTATATCTTGTTGCATGGCCCTACCCCATTGCTTAAAACCAGCTTCCCAAAACGCCCTGCCATATCCAGTAGAACCTCTGAAATTTATTTGTAAAACGGCGTATCCTCTGTTGGCCAAAAATTGCACCTCCGGGTTCCAACCCCAATAGTCTCTGTCCCACGGACCACCATGCGGATTTACCACCACAGGTAAATTACTAGCAGATTTGCCATAAGGTAAGGTTAGATAACCATGAATTAACAATCCATCAGAAGCTTTAAATGCAATGGGCATACGCTCGCATAACTGACGGTTTTGCAGCCATGGTGCACGTTCAGAAATTTTGAGAATTGACCTATTTTTAACCTGATACAAATAAGTAGCCCCTAAATTTCTATCGCTTATGGTACGCACAATAAATTTATCTTCATTTACGTCATGGTTCAACAAATAAATCTCGGCATCCGTACCCAATTTTTTCTGAATATCAAGGTACATGTGCGCTGTATTCGTATCTAAAAACACTTGTTCATTTTTGGCAGTATTTACATAAAGCGAAGTGATTTTTTTATGCTTCTCAGAATAACTAAACTGCGAAACATCCACCATTGGATGCTCAAATAAAACAGCCAATTCTTTCGCTTGTTTCATATCGTAAATCACAATAGCAGCCTTGTCTCTGCCAATATTAGAACTAGCATAAACATACTTATTATCAAAAGTGAATATGAGCGGTTGTAAACTTTCTTTAAACGAAGTAGTAAGCACTCTTTTAAACTCCTGAGAAGCATTTTCTCTGTATAAATAGTTTTGGTTCACCCCGTCTGATTGAATAGCCAAACGCAATTCACCTTTATGGTCACAAATCCACTGAGAAACCGCTCCTGGATTTTTCTGAACCAATTCAATTCTCCCATTTTGGCAGTTCAATTTATATACATCAAACAAAGATTTATTTTCTTTATTCAGACCAATCAAAATCTCTTTAGCATCGTTTTTCAACTCATCCACCAATATAGAATTTACGCCCTCAAAAGGCGTTAATTCAATCGTTTTGCCTGAACCAATATCTACAGAAAACAAATGAAAATTCTCATCCCCATTTAAATCACGAGAATACACAATTCGCTCATCGCCTTTCCAGAAAAAAGAAGAAATGTTTCTGTCTTTTATAAACGTTAACTGACTGGTATCGCCTGAACCAAGAGTGGTTACAAACAAATTCATACGATTTTGATATGGTTTAGCAAAGGCAATCTGCTTTCCGCTGGGAGACAAAACAAAACTGGAATTCTCTGGATTTCTGAAAAAATCTTCTACCGGCAATACCTCTGCTTGCATTTCTATAGTCTGAGTACCTTCCCGACATGAAGCCAAAACAAACAACAAAAAACACAATCTAATCCATTCTTTCCCTATAAACATGCTCCGCTTACTCCAAATTTTATTCAAAAATAGTCGTCTTTTACCCAAAAAAGACTGGCCTATGTGATAATTGGCAATCCTCTGGGATAGGTGGAGCTGCCAGCATTATCAAACAAAAATTTCGTTTGAATTTTGCTTATTTTTATTTGGACTAAATCTAAATAATAATAAATTTGTCGGAAAATTACTGCAAAAATGAAAAAATACGCTTACGGAATAGCTGCGTTTATTTTGGTATTATTGTTCATGCCTATCGGACATACCCTCATGATATTAAACGAAAATATTTTAGAGCATCAGAAATATCTTGGTGCATTTATCATAGGATTTATAGGATTTATTTCCCTTTACGTGGGAGTTAGGTTCAACCAGAAAAAAGGACTTGCCACGCTACTTGGTCTATTTGGTGGCATTTTGGTTTGGACAGGCTGGGTAGAATTTTCGTTTGTTTGGATTGCACAAAAATTACAGGTTCAACCCTTGATAGAAAATGGTGAAATTGCCACAAAACCTGAGTATTTAGTGATGTTATCATCACTAGGCTTGCTGTTAACTATTCTTAGCTATTTTGTTTTTAGCAAAACTAAGTGCCAGTTTTTTAATTGGATTCAAACAAACATGTTAAGAATTAAAATAAAACAGAAGCCAGAAACCTATAAAAAGCCACTTTCGTTAACCACATTTATAGAAACTATTATGATATTATGGACCTTCTATTTAGTGCTACTATTGGTTTACGATAAAGACATTGCAGGAGATAAACATCCGCTAACATATATGGTGGCATTTGGCTCTTTGTTTTGGTCGGCCTACTTATTTCTAAACCTCATAAAAATCAATAAATTCGATTATGCCATTAGGTATGCGGTACCAACGGTAATCATCTTTTGGAACTTTGTAGAAATAATCGGCAGATGGAATTTATTCACAGAAATTTGGGTTCACCCAGAAGATTATTGGCTAGAAAACAGCATAATTCTATTAAGTTTAATAGGCTTTATAGGTTATTACATATTCGAAAACTATAAGCTTAAACAAGTACCAAAATAAAAATACCTTTCGGGCTGAACCAAAAAATCGCTCAACTTTCTGCCGAATGCTTATCTTAGCGGCATGAATTTTCCTTTAATTGCACCTTCAGTGCTCTCGGCAGACTTTGCAGAATTAGGCAAAGACATTCAAATGATTAATTCGAGTGAAGCAGATTGGTTTCATATTGATGTGATGGATGGGGTTTTTGTACCCAATATTTCTTTCGGTTTTCCGGTGATAAAATCTATTCAAAAAATAGCACAAAAACCTTTAGATGTACACTTGATGATTGTTCAACCTGAAAGATACATCAAAGATTTTAAATCGGTTGGGGCCGAGGTTTTATCGGTTCATTACGAAGCCTGTACGCATTTACATAGAACTATTTATGCTATAAAAGAAGAAGGCATGAAGGCTGGAGTGGCAATCAATCCGCATACTCCCGTACACTTACTAAAAGATATTATTCAGGATATCGATTTGGTTTGTATGATGAGCGTAAATCCCGGATTTGGTGGTCAGAAATTTATTGAGCGCACCTACCGAAAATGCTCAGATTTAAAAGCCATGATTGAGGCAACAAACTCACAGTGTTTAATAGAAATTGATGGTGGAGTAAACGCAGAAACCGGACCAAAACTCGTGGAGGCTGGAGCAGATGTACTAGTTGCAGGTAACTATGTTTTTGCTTCTCAAAATCCAATCGAAACCATAGCTTCTTTAAAAAAACTAGGTAACCATACCAAGTAAAAATATCTTTCGTTAGCCATACATTGAAAAATATCAGAACTACTATTTACGCATGTTTCGGAATTTTGATGCTGCTTGCTTTTAAGGCTAGTGCGCAAAAAAATGCCGTTATTTATGGCACTATTACCGATTCTATTGGTAGAAGTATAGCCGACGTAAATATTCAAGTTCAAAATCAATCTATTTTAGCTTCAAGTAATGATAATGGTACTTACCAAATTCAGGTTCCAGCACAAAAAGAATTACAACTGATCTTTACCTATGTTGGAAGGGCTCCATATGTTATTAAAGTGGCGCCCCTAGAACCGGGTGAGAAAAAAAATATTCCCGTTCAAATGTCGTATGGAATTGCCTTAAGAACCTTTGTTATTAGTGAAGAAAGAGACAGAGAGAAGGTTTCTATGGTATCTATAGACCCTAAAAAAATAGAAGCTTTACCCAATGTGAGTGGTAGCTTCGAATCTATCCTAAAAACTTTGCCGGGTGTTACTTCCAACTCTGAATTAAGTTCTCAATACAATGTGAGAGGAGGTAATTACGACGAAAATTTAATCTATGTAAACGACATAGAAATATATCGTCCGTTTTTACCTAGAAGCGGTCAACAAGAAGGACTAAGCTTTATCCATACAGAGTTGGTTCAAAACGTAAAATTTTCTGCGGGCGGCTTTGAAGCCAGATATGGCGATAAACTGAGTAGTGTACTAGATATTAAATACAAAGACCCTACAAAGTTTGCATCCTCAGTAAATGCTGGATTATTGGGAGTACAATCTCACGTAGAGGGTGCCAGCAAAAACCTAAGATTTACCTACCTGTTAGGTGCAAGATATTGGAGCAATAAATATGTTTTAGGCACATTAGATGTTCAGGGAGATTACCAACCATCGTTTTATGATGTGCAAACGTTGTTAAACTTTCATATCAAAGAAAATTTAACCCTGAGTGTATTGGGAAGCTATGCTCAAAATAGATACTTTTTTGTCCCCCAAAATCGCGAAACCACCTTCGGAACGGTAAACAGAGCCTACAGATTAAATATATTCTTTGATGGTGCCGACTTAATGGAATACCAAACAGGAACATTGGCGGCAACGTTAAATTTTAAACCTAGTCCGTTTAGTCAATTAAAATTAATAGCCTCAACATTCTATTCTAACGAAAACGAAATATTTACTGTAGAAGGTGCCTACAGATTAAGCGATATTGAAACCGACTTAGGTTCAGACAATTTTGCGCAAGCCAGAAATTTAAGAGGCATTGGCTATTTTATAAACAACGCTAGAAATGCTGTTATTGCTAGGGTTACCAATATCGGACATAGAGGTTACCAAACTATAGGAAAAAATAATTTGCAGTGGGGTGCATTTTTTCAAACAGAGCAAATTCAAGATAAACTTCATGAATGGATGTATGATGACTCATCAGGCTTCTCTCGTCCGCAACTAGATAGTAACGGCAACTTTAATCTTAATAACTATTTGAGCACGCGTTTAAACTTATCTAGTTATAGATTACATGGCTATATTCAAAACTCACAAACCATAAATAAAACATACAATGCCATTCTTACTTATGGATTAAGAGCTAATTACTGGAGTTATAACCAACAATTAGTGTTCAGTCCGCGTTTTCAATTTGGTTTTGAGCCGAATAGAAAACACAATAGATTGGTTAAAGATAAAATTATTGAAGGTAAAATTAGAAGAGATTGGATGATAAAAGCTGCCTATGGATGGTATTATCAACCGCCATTTTACCGCGAATTAAGAGATTTTGATGGTGTATTGAACCCTAATATCAAAGCACAAAGAGCTATTCATTATGTGCTTGGTGGAGATATGAATTTTGTGGCATGGAAACGTCCTTTTAAATTTATGACGGAAGTTTATTATAAGCAATTAGATAACTTAATACCGTATGAAATTGACAATGTTCGCATCCGTTATTTTGCCAATAACAATAGCAGCGGTTACGCCACGGGAATAGACTTTAGGGTAAATGGAGAATTTGTAAAAGGCGCCGAGAGCTGGGCCTCTGTAAGCTTTATGAAAACTCAAGAAAAGATTACCGGTATTCAAGACGCGTTTGGTAACGATATCAAACCAACCTACATCGCTCGTCCAACCGACCAACGATTTACCTTTGCCATTTATTTCCAAGATTACCTTAGAAACAATCCAAAGATTCGAAT
>JAKRSG010000267.1 GCA_022402405.1 Bacteroidia bacterium
TAAGATGGCAAGTTTAACTTCTGAAGGCTTAAGACTCGATAAAATCATGCGAGCCGTGTTAGTTCCAACACCACTTACCGAAATAAGTTGCATAAACAATTGCCTCTCCTCCTCATCTGCAAATCCAAAAAGTGTATGACTATCCTCCTTAATCGAAAGATAGGTTAACACACGCAAGTTTTCTTCATTACCTATATTTTCATAGGTATTCAATGATATCTGAATAGAATATCCAACGCCACCGCAATCAATTACCAAATAGGTTGGCGATCTATGCGTTACTTTTCCTTGTATGTGTGCAATCACGTGTTTAGGCTTTTTTACTAAGGTCGCAAAATAAGAAAAGTTTTTAAATAGCGCTATTTTTTTTCTGCTAAAATATTACCTTCGTTTTCATGAAGTTTTTGTGGCAGACATTCCTTGTTTTTTTATTCATTTTCAATCCATTGGCTGAACCAAACTCTGCTAAAACTAAGCACAATAAAACGTCGAATAAGCACTACACAGATAAAAATCCCTCTCCAAAAGGAAAATATAAAAACAAAAAAAAACATGGCATTTGGCTCTATTACTTTTCAAATGGCACTATTGAAAGAAAAGAAAAATGGAAAAATGGAAAGCTACTTTGGCAAGTACATTATGATATGTACAAAAGAAAATTATTTGGCATAAATGCCCAAGGAGACACCAGCTATTACAAAGGATGTAATTGCGCCAATTAGTTTAAAATATAGGGAGTACACAGAATAAATTCAGGTATCTTCACTTCAAATAATTTTCCGTCTATCTGACGTTCCATTAAATAAGTGCCATGCATTTTACCAAGTTCGGAACTTAGCATACAACCCGAAACATATTGATATTTTTCTTCAGGTTCCAATAATGGTTGAACTCCAACTACTCCTTCTCCTTCTACCTCAGATTTACCATCTAAAGAATCTACTATATACCAATGTCTGCGCAATAATTTAATAGTATGTTCGCCCTGATTTTCTATCGTAATTCTATATGCAAACATGTGCTTGCCATTTTCACCCCCAGACTTATTCGACTGATAGGAGGTTTCCACCATTATTTTTACGTCGTGTGTTATGGCAACTTGCATAATTCAAAAATGTATATTATTTACTTAAATGTCAAGTAAAAAAATCTTTACATAATAAACAACTTTGCTGCCCCAAAGTTTTGAGCGAGTTCTGTGTACCGTTTAGCACTAACTCAATTTAGGTAAATACTGAGATTTAAATCCAATTAAGGTTAATTGAATATTTTTCTCTTTGGCATATGAATTTGAAAAATCGTGAATTACCTCTAAAACATCGTAATCTATGTACTTAGAATGACTACCATCAATCACTACTTTAGAACCATCTGGGATATCTACAAAGAGTGTTTCCTTAATGCTTGCTTTATTAAGAAAAGATACCTCTTCAGATAATCGAATCTTTATTTCATCGCCAGTATGTGTGGTTGTTTTTTCAAAATGATATGCATTTTTGAAATTACTTTTCAATATATAAAAAATACTAATTGCTAATCCAATCAATACCCCAATTAATAGGTCTGTAAAAACAATAGCTAATATGGTAGATACAAAAGGTATAAATTGGTTCAGCCCATTTTTATACATGTCTTTAAACAAAGATACTTTAGCTAATTTATAACCTGTAAGTAATAGGATAGACGCCAGGGAAGCCAATGGAATTAAATTTAAAATAGAGCTTAAAAAAACTACACTTGCTAATAAAAATACTCCATGTAAAATACTCGATAATTTGGTTTGAGCTCCAGCATTTAGGTTTACCGAACTGCGCACAATAACCGATGTAATTGGAATACCTCCTAACATACCTGCCAATATGTTTCCAGCGCCTTGTGCAACCAATTCGCGGTTGGGTGAAGCTTGCCTTTTTTGAGGATCTAAATTTTCTACTGCCTCTAAATTTAACAAGGTTTCGATAGATGCCACAACAGCAATAGTAAATGCAACGGTCCATACTTGTGCATTGGCAATCTGAGTAAAATCAGGCAGCGTAATCATTGAACCAAAGCCTTCAAAACTAGGGATGTTAACCAAATGCTCGCTGCTAATAGCTAATGAAGGAACTATTGCCATAAACATTGTATTTAACCCTACCCCCAACAATACTACCATTAATGATGATGGGAAAAAGCTAATCTTTTTTAAAGGAGTATAATCCCAAACCAGCATGGTTATTACAGAAATACTTGAAATAATAATGGCGCCCCAAGAGAAATAATCAAAAATATTTAAGAGCTCAGAAAAGGTATTTTCTCCATCTGGTTGATTAAAACTCAAATCTGAAACATTGTCTTTATCAAATCCTACTGCGTGAGGAATTTGCTTTAAAATAAGTATAATACCAATAGCAGCAAGCAATCCTTTTATAACATTCGAAGGAATAAAATTAGCTATAAAACCAGCCTTCATAATTCCAGCAAACAACTGAATCATTCCGGCTAAAACTACTGCCGATAAAAACAATTCAAAAGTACCTAACTTGGTTATAGCTGCTAAAACTACGGCTGTTAATCCTGCTGCTGGACCACTTACGCTGGCATGCGATTCACTTAAAATCCCTACTACCACTCCTCCAATTATTCCTGCAATAATTCCAGATAATAAAGGAGCTCCACTTGCTAAAGCCACGCCTAAACACAATGGAAGAGCAACCAAAAACACCACAATACTTGCAGGTATATCGTACTTTATTTTTGAAATCATTTTAACAGTTTAGAAATCCAGTTTAATAAGATATTTTTTTGCAATGTATATAAAATAAATATCAAATTAAAAAAAGTTAAAGCATCTCTAAATTCAAGATTTTTTTACAACCTTTGACGCATGCAAGAACTAGAGCCATACTACCGTTGGAGAGATATTTATCAAAGCGAAAACGACCCTATTTCACCGTTTTTTGAGAGAGAATATAGCGAATTTGAATTTACGAATAAAGTATACAACTATTTAATTCACCCACAATGGGACGAATTTGGCTCACCTACACTTTACCTAAAAATATTATTTGCCGATTACCAAAAAGGCTTTGCTGTGCTTGAGTTAATTGGCGAATGGAATGATGCCATAAACAACGATATCATGTTTTTAAAACGTGAGATTGTGGAGCCTCTCAACATGAATGGAATAGATAAATTTATCCTCATTGGTGAAAATGTACTTAATTTCCATAGCAGCGACGATAGCTATTACGAGGAATGGTTTCAAGATGTAGAAGATGGATGGATTGCCGCTATCAACTTTCAAGAACATGTTTTATCAGAGTTTAGAGCAGCCAATATCGATTATTATTTCAACTTTGGTGGCGAGCTAGACGAATTTAACTGGCGTAAGTTTAACCCTATGCAGCTATATAGCGAAGTGCAAAAGATAATGAGCCATAGGCTAGGCTAAATTAAGCCCCGCCTTCTTTCATTTTCTCGGCATTTTCTGCTACTTGTAATTGGTCGATGAACGTTTGAATATTACCATTCATTACCTCTGGTAAATTATAAGCAGTATAGCCAATTCTATGATCTGTAACTCTACTTTGTGGGTAGTTATAAGTTCTTATTTTTGCAGATCTATCTCCACTAGAAACCATGGTTTTTCTTCTACTGGCAATACCTTCGTTGTGCTTCTGTAATTCTATTTCATATAACTTAGAACGCAACATCTGCATGGCTCGCTCGCGGTTACCGTTTTGAGTGCGCTCTACCTGACAAACAACTACAATTCCCGTAGGTCTGTGGGTTAACATTACCTTACTTTCCACTTTATTTACATTCTGTCCGCCAGCACCACCCGAACGAGCAGTTTGCATGTCTATATCTGCAGGATTTAAATACACATCTACTTCCTCTGCTTCTGGCAGCACCACAACCGTGGCAGCAGATGTATGCACCCTTCCCTGAGTTTCGGTTTCTGGCACACGCTGTACACGATGAACACCACTCTCATATTTCAAAATACCATACACATCCTCACCACTTACTTCTACAATTATTTCTTTGTAACCACCCGCTGTACCCTCTGTAAAATCAATTACCTCGGTTTTCCAACCACGTTTCTCGCAGAAATAATTGTACATTCGGTATAAATCACCAGCAAAAATACTAGCTTCATCTCCACCCGTGCCCGCTCTAATCTCCAAAATGGCATTCTTAGCATCTTCCGGATCTTGTGGTATCAATAATATCCTAACTTCTTCCTCCAAAGGCGCCAATTTTGGCTCTAGTTCATCTAGTTCCATTTTGGCCATCTCACGCATCTCATCGTCTTTCTCCGTCTTCAAAATTTCTTTGGCATTCTGTATATTGCCTACCAAATTTTTGTACTCAAAATACTTATCAACTATTTTTTGTAAGGACTTATACTCACGATTCATTTGCTTAAATCGCGCCATATCTCCCAATACGTCGGGCTGACTCAATTGTTCTTCTACTTGCTTAAATCGCTGGTATATGGCTTCTAACTTATCTAACATATTCTTTTTAAGAGGCGGCAAATATAGGGCTTACAAAAGAATTTTTTATCATTCAATTTTAAGGCTCGGGCTGAACCAAAAACGTATAGAAAATTTTCAAGATTTTTAACGCCCAGAATATGAATAAACGGCCAAGTTTCCTTTATTTAAAAGGAATAATTTTTCTTTTTCTAAGCCAAACTGCAACACATTGGGTTCAGGCAAGGAAATGGTATCTCTCTTAAACAACTTAGTTTGGTAAGAAATTAATTTGGCTTGATCCAAATAAAATATCTGCTCATCTAATACTCGTATTTCCGTTTTTCCTTTGATAGGAATAGTCTTTATATAATTGGCAAAAATATCAAATACCATCACCCCTTCACTGCTATCATTTAGGTAAATTTTGGTGCCAGTATCTATAATTTGTGTAGGATGCAGATTTTTATTTACGGTAAATTGAAGGGCGTTTCCGCTTCTTTGGGAGATATTACCATCTTTCTGCAGCTTCTTTAGTTGTAAGTCGCCCTGATCAAAAACCCAAATCCCGTTTTCATAACTCCTTGCAGCTGCCGACGCCTGTATAACCTCAGCATCACTTAAACTCATCTTGCCTCTAAAAGCTAAATTATTATCTAAAAAAACAAGTGCATTTAGTTCTTTATAAAACAAATAAATTTCTAAAGGATTACCTGCATCTAAATGCGTTATGTTTCCTAAATACGCATAGTTTAACGTACTAAGCAACTCTCCTTTCGCATTATATTTATAAAGCTGATTGGTTTTACTAACCAAATAAATATTCCCCATGCGGTCGGTTTCAATAATCTTAGCCTCCGCTTCAATCCTAAATAAAAGCTGCCAATTGGGTTCAAAACTACTAAAGCCGAACCAAGAAATAAGCGCAAATAATATGGATTTAAGTTTTCTCAAATGTCTCCAATTTTAAGGATTCTCCATCGTAAACAGCATAGGTATTAAACCCAATCCAATCGCCTAAATTTACGTATTCTTGTCCGTTTCCTAACTCATACTTCATAGGCAAATGCCTATGTCCAAAAACAAAATAATGGCTCTTATCTCCCCCTTTTATGAGGCTTCTGCAATGTTCTATTAAATGCTCTTTCTCTCCATGAAAATCAAAGTTCCCATCAAAGGTTTTCAACTTACTTTGGTGGCTCATCCAATTAGCAATGCCCATACCAATCCAAGGATGAAAGAAGGCAAATAACTTTTGAAACAAAGGATTTCTATATATCCAAAGGATTAATTTAAATTTGGTCTGACCCGACCCCAATCCATCACCATGACCGATATAAAAATGATGCTGACCAATTTTTCTTCGTATAGGTTTGCTATGAACCTGCACGCCTAGTTCCTTTTCAAAATACCCAAATTGCCACAAATCGTGGTTGCCATGAAAAAAATGAACCGGTATACCAGCATCACACATAGAAGCAATTTTGGCCTGTAGGCGCACAAATCCTTTTGGAACTACCAATTTATACTCAAACCAAAAATCAAACAAATCACCAACCAGAAATAACTCTGCACAATCTGGCTCTATTTGGTTCAGCCAACGAATAATTCTTTCTTCTCTGGCTTTACTGCTTTCAAAATCTGGAATACCCAAGTGGAAATCGGAAGCAAAATATGTTCTTTTACCGCTCACCTCTTGTTATTCTTGTTTTCTATCGTCGATTAAAAAGAGAATTAACTCTATCGGACCATGAGCGCCAACCAGCATTTCTGGCATTTCTTCCGGCTCAACGCTTGGTAAATCGTGTGTTCTGCTTGGACCAGTAATAAAACTCATGAGAGTAGGCATATTTCTGCCGTATTTATTTCGCATGTTTTGCATGGCTTCTTTCATGTCTAATACCAGCTGCGAACGACGAGCAATGATAACATGAACGGGTGGCCAAATAGAGAGCGTTTGACTATTCTTAGAAGAGCTTATCATTATACTACCAGAGCTGGCAATTAATGACTCGCAACCCGTGATAGAAGCCTGAATTTTATCTAAATGATCTCTCTTTTCATAATATTCAATACCCGAATCATCTAATAAATTCTGAGTTTCTTCCTCCCAACAGAAAATAAATTTCCACTTCCGAATTTCTATTAAGTCGAGTAGTTTATCTACACAATCAAAGGTGTTATCGCAGTATACAAATTGGCCTTGAACCGAAACAAACTTTTTAACAAACATTTCGGATAAGGTCTCGCCTTCCGGACGTGCATATACATTGCTTTCTAAATCTATGTTTTGAAAGCTGCTTTTCGACTTATAATTCAGTGCCTGCCTAACTTTTTTAAGGATTTTTTCCTTAGATGTAATTTGCTGTTCCAATCAATCGCAATTTATATATTTTAACTACTACAAAAAAACATTCGGCATTTTAACTGCATTTTTTTTCAGTGTTGTTTAAGAAAATCTAATTTCAACTGAGGAGATTCTTCGCTTCACTCCGTTGCGCTCAGAAAGACAAAATTTTGAAACTAACAGGCAGGAAGGTTTGAGGCTGCTTCGCAGCCTCAAACCTTCCTGCCATTGAAAATAAGTAAATAACGCGTCAAAGCGTTAGCGAAGAATCTCTGAACTTTTCTTGGATAACAATGATTTTTTATTAAAACAATCTTAATAATAAGCTTTTACAAGACTCGTTGATAAGTCATGAAAACCTTATCTAATTATTTTTTGCTTATGGGGGTAGCTTCTATAAGCATGAGTTTTGGCCACAAATCTGATTCGCAAAAAGTGCGAGAAGAGTTTGTTAGTAATCCTGGATTTAGTCATTACGGAAAATGTGTGCTACTCAAATTGCACAATCCAAATGCTAGCAAAGTAGATTATTCTATTTCGGCAGGGCACCAACTGCTGGCATCAGATTCTAGCTATCAGAATTTAGTAGTAACCGAAAATGTTTTTGTTTCGCTTATGCCCAATGAAAGAAAATCTATTCCCATCTATGCCATGTGCACCGAGTCTCATGATGCAGCTCCGGGCTCAAACCAAATTAGTTATACAACCATTCCAAAACAGAACAAAAACCTGAGCGAATTAAGTAAACTTATAGCCAAAGAAAAACTTTACACCAGCGAAGCACAGCAATCTGTTTGGTGTTTAGTAGAAAATCAATCGCTTGAAAGAATTGCAGGATTCGACACCAGCGCGGTAAGAAAATTACAGAGTAAAGTAGCTCAATTAACCCATCAAAAAATGCCAGCTCCTCCTTCCAAAACAGATTATAAAAGGAACTATTACGCCACCCCAAGTGTTATGAAAGTAAAGGTTGGAGGCTCGTACAGTTTTAATTTCCCGCGCACCAAAAGCGTGCAAATTGCTATGTTCAACAGACAAAATGTATTGGTAAGAGAATTGTATAAAAACGAACAGGAAACTCCCGGTAGAAAAACTATTAACTACGCTTTTGATGCCACCGTTTACACAGAACCTGTGTACTACATGCGTATGTTTGTGGATGGCGAGAAACGTTTAGAAACTAAAATGGATATGAACTAGTTCTTAGGTTCAAACCCTTTTTTTGTCATGTGACGTAATAACTCGTCTAATTTAGATTTGAGCTCAGTACGGTTAACTATCAAATCCAAAAAGCCGTGCTCGAGCACAAATTCTGAACTTTGAAAGCCTTTAGGTAGGTCTTTACCAATGGTTTCGCGTATTACACGCGGACCAGCAAAGCCAATTAATGCCTCAGGTTCGGCAATATTTACATCGCCTAACATAGCAAAACTGGCTGTTACGCCACCCGTGGTTGGGTCGGTTAACAGCGAAATATACGGTATACCGGCCTGACCCAATAAGGCTAATTTAGCGGATGTTTTGGCCATTTGCATTAACGAAAATGCAGCTTCCATCATCCTAGCCCCACCTGATTTTGATATAATTAATAAAGGAATTTTATTCTCTCTTGCATAATCGATGGCACGAGCAATTTTCTCACCCACAACACTACCCATACTTCCACCGATAAACCCAAAATCCATGCAAGCTACAACCAATTTAACTTCCTCGCTGATATTACCCACCGCTACGCGCATAGCATCTGTCATGCCACTCTTAGTTTGCGATTCTTTTAAACGCTTAGCATATTCCTTGGTATCTTTAAATTGAAGTGGGTCGCCGGGCATAATACCTGCAAATAACTCCTCGAATTGATCGCCAAATAATATTTCGAAATATTCGTGAGAACCCACCTTATCGTGGTAATTACAGTTAGGACAAACATAAGCATTTGCCTGATGGTCTGTAACTAATAAGGTTTTTTTACACCTACTGCATTTATGCCATAATCCGTCTGGAACAGATTTTTTCTCCGATGTTAGGGTAGTGATTCCTTCTTTTACACGTTTATACCAACTCATTTTTTTCCCTTTAAAATAAGGTTCGAAATAAAGTATTGAAGCTAAATATACCAAGAAAATAAATTATATATCTGAAATTGAGCCAAATAAGAGTTTGGTTCAGCCATAATATTAGCTTTGCTCGAAATGTTTGAGAAAGCATAAAGAATAATTCGCATTTTCGTAACAATGCGAGTTTTACTCATTTTAAGTATGTTACTTTCTGGTTGGCTGTATGCCCAACCTGTTTTGTATTATACAGATTCTACCCAAGAGCTGGAACTTGCTAAATACAGTGCCTTTCTAGAAAAAAACAAAGGCGAGGCCAGCATATTAGATATGCTAGAATTGCCGGGTAGCAGCTTTATTAAAAATGAAAGCGGACTCCTATTCTTTGAGAAAAATAGAGCTAAGCCAGATGTTTGGCTGCGGTTTGATATGATGTATTTTGGGGGAAACTCTAAAAATGCAGTGGTGGAAGTAAATAATCCACTTATAGATGAAATTGCTTTTTATTGGGTTCAGAACAATACCATTATAGACAGTAATTTATGTGGTGATGATGTTCCTTTTTACCAAAGAGATATTCATTATCGCAACCCTATTTTTAAAGTTAGTTTC